>JACDZH010000281.1 GCA_013426815.1 Paludibacter sp. | reverse complement strand
CCTTATAACAACAATAAATTTTTAAATACCGCTTTTAGCGGACAACAATGAAAAAATATATATAAAAACACCCTAAATGTTTGTCACTTCAAAATATAGTAGTATATTTGCAAAGTTTTCAAATATCAAAAGCAGTCCTGCTTCTGTTTCAACAATCAAAATATAACATTCACAACACAACGTTTATTTTTCTTAGGGAAAATCTCACCAAAAACGTTCATCCATCACTTTATGAGTAATTACAACATTTTGCAATTGAATGCGAAAGAACTGTCCGAATTGAAGGACATCGCTACCGAGTTAGGACTAAAAATCTCTAATTCAACTAAAAAAGAAACATTGGTCTACGATATTCTTGACCAACAAGCCATTGTCAATGCACAACGGAAAACCATTTCGTACGAAAATCAGGAAATTGACCGAAAAAAACGCTTACGGGTTCCTGTTAAGAAAACTCCTGAACAAAAAGATTTTGATAATGCAAACAAACCAACAAAACCAGTTGAAAAGATTGATAAAAAACCTATCATAAAAGTAGTCACTGAACCATCAAGTATTGTAGTAAAAGTAGCTCAACCTATCGATATTATTACTAAAACATCTGAAAATGAGAAAAAAGTTGATGTAAATGTAGCAAAAAAGAAGAACAAGTCCAAACAACAAAAAACTCCAAAGTCATTAGTAAAAAAAACTAATTTAGAAATTGCAGAAGTATTAATTCCTACACCAATTGCTCCTACTAAGGTTTTTGTTCTAACGGATAAAAATGAGATTGATAATGTTTCTGACGAAACAATATTTTTTCCCGAGGTGGGTCTTGACCAAGTGATTGAAAATATGGATGAAAATGTGCAAACCAAACCAGAACTACCTGAATTGAGACATAATAAAGGGCTTGTAAATGGAAATGGTGGAATCAACAACAATAATCGTGGAAAATTCAATCAACGTCCAGAGAAAGGCGAAAAGCAATTTGACTTTGATGGTATTCTTGAAGGAACTGGAACATTAGAAATGATGGCTGACGGTTATGGATTCCTACGTTCAGCTGACTATAATTATCTGGCTTCGCCCGATGATATTTATTTATCACAATCACAGATCAAACTTTTTGGACTTAAAACAGGCGATACGGTAAAAGGTGCTATTCGTCCACCAAAAGAAGGCGAAAAATACTTTCCGCTAATCAAAGTAGCTCAAATCAATGGTCGATCACCCGAATATGTTCGTGACCGAGTACCTTTTGAACACCTTACTCCACTTTTTCCTGATGTGAAGTTTAATCTATGTAGCGGTAAAAACGATACAATTTCTACTAGAATTGTGGATTTATTTTGCCCAATAGGAAAAGGTCAACGTGGATTGATAGTTGCGCAACCAAAAACAGGTAAAACTGTTTTATTAAAAGAAATTGCCAATGCTATTGCTGCCAATCATCCCGAAGTGTACATGATTGTTTTACTGATAGATGAACGTCCGGAGGAAGTTACCGATATGGCTCGTAGCGTACGCGCCGAAGTGGTTTCGTCTACTTTTGATGAACCGGCAGAGCGTCATGTAAAAGTGGCAAGTATGGTTCATGAAAAAGCAAAACGTATGGTAGAATGTGGACAGGATGTAGTTATTCTGCTCGACTCTATTACACGTTTGGCTCGAGCTTACAATACAGTTTCACCTGCATCGGGTAAAATTCTTTCGGGAGGTGTGGATGCAAATGCATTGCACAAACCAAAACGTTTCTTTGGTGCTGCCCGAAATATAGAAAATGGTGGAAGTCTTACCATTATTGCAACTGCATTAACCGAAACAGGTTCCAAAATGGATGAAGTTATCTTCGAAGAATTTAAAGGAACGGGTAATATGGAACTTCAACTGGATCGTAAATTATCGAATAAACGTGTTTTCCCTGCTTTGGATATTATGGCTTCGAGTACGCGTCGCGACGACTTATTGCTCGATAAAGATACGCTAAACCGAATGTGGATTCTACGTCGCCATTTAGCTGATATGAATTCAATGGAAGCTATGGAATTTTTAAAAGATAGGATTGAACGTACTGAAAACAACGAAGAATTTTTAGTATCAATGAATGGTTAATTCTAATTTATAGTTTTCAGTTTTTAGTTTATACAAATCGTCTAAGCAATTAGGCGATTTTTTTTTGAAACATTAAAACAAATTTTGTACAAAAGCGAACAAACTATGCAAGTTTTTTGCCTTTTCTTGTAAAAAAGCAGTATCTTTGCCCCCGAAATTTTTATAATTCATTTTTAGAAAAATAGATTTTTATGAAATTATTAGAAGGAAAAGTAGCCATTGTAACCGGTGCTGCACGTGGAATTGGAAAAGCAATTGCCTTGAAATTGGCAAGTGAAGGTGCAAACATTGCTTTTACCGATTTGAAAATTGATGAAAATGCCTTGGCAACACAAAATGAAATTGAAACTTTGGGCGTAAAAGCCAAAGGATATGCTTCGAATGCTGCTAATTTTGACGAAACACATGTTGTGGTTGAAGAAATTTTAAAAGAATTTGGACACATTGATGTATTAGTAAACAATGCCGGAATCACCAAAGACGGATTAATGATGCGCATGAGCGAAGCTCAGTGGGATATAGTAATCAATGTTAACCTGAAATCTGCTTTTAATTTTATCCATGCTTGCACACCTATTATGATGAAGCAAAAAACTGGTAGTATAATCAATATGAGCTCTGTTGTTGGAGTTTCTGGTAATGCAGGTCAATCAAATTATTCAGCTTCAAAAGCGGGAATGATTGGTTTGGCAAAATCGGTGGCAAAAGAATTGGGGTCACGTGGCATTCGCGCCAATGCTATTGCTCCAGGATTTATTGAAACTGAAATGACACATGCATTGACAGATGAACAACGTGCAAAATGGGCTGAAACTATTCCATTACGTCGTGGTGGCAGTCCTGATGAAGTGGCAAAAGTAACTTTGTTTCTTGCTTCTGATTTGTCGAGCTATGTCAGCGGACAAGTTATCAATGTTTGCGGTGGAATGAACACCTGATTTAATTGACAGTTGATAGTTGATAGTTGATAGTTATATTTTAAAACGCTCCAGAGAAATTTGGAGCGTTTTTTTTGATTACACTTAAAAATTTATCCTAAATTGATACTGAAAATTGATGTTGTAAATTGATGCTGCATTCAAAATTATATACCATGATGATTCAATCAATTTATATTTATTATTTTTGTATCCATTAGACTTTATTTCGATTAATATTATATATCGCTGTTATTCAGCGTGGTTCTT
>JACDZH010000280.1 GCA_013426815.1 Paludibacter sp. | reverse complement strand
CTGCAAAGTAACTAATTTTATTTCAATTAATTACAACTTATATAATGTCTAATGTCTAATGTCTATTAATAATTTAGTGTAAATTAATAATATCTATGGAATTAAATTTTGATGAAATACGTTGTTATGCCAACGAAGAGATTCATGAGGCATTGGAACGATTGAGTAACGAGAAGCAATTTATGAAAGTCCTAAGCACTATTTATCCACTAATGCCCAAGGATGTTATCAAACAACGTTTGTTGAGTTTTAAAACTAACAATGATTTTCAGAAAGAGCTGGTTTATCCTTTTCTACAGTACTTGGAAGCCAATATGACAAAAGGTATAAAGCTCAATGGATTGGAGAAAATTAATGTTTCAGAAGCCTTTCTCTATGTTTCAAATCATCGTGATATTATTCTTGATTCTGCTTTTTTATGTTCAAAACTAATGGAAAATAACATCGATACAGTCGAAATTGCTATTGGTGATAATCTATTAATTTTTCCTTGGATTGAAGATTTAGTTCGGGTAAATAAAAGCTTTATTGTAAAACGAGGTTTAACTACCCGTCATATATTTGAAAGTTCACAACGTTTGGCAAAATATATCGAACACTCAATCAACAACAAAAAACAATCAGTTTGGATTGCTCAACGCGAAGGACGTGCAAAAGATTCGAATGACCGAACACAAGAAAGTTTGTTGAAAATGTTTAATATGTCCGGTGAGAGTACTTTTACTGAAAACCTAATCAATTTAAATATATGTCCTTTGTCTATTTCCTACGAATATGATCCTTGTGATTACCTGAAAGCCAAAGAATTTCAATTACGCCGTGATAATCAGGAATATCATAAAGAACCTAGTGATGATTTAATTAATATGGAAGTTGGTGTGATGGGATATAAAGGACATGTTGTTTATGAATTAACCGGTTCGATTAACGAAGAATTGAAACAAATTGCGCAAGAAGATTCAAATAGAAATGTACAGATTTTTCAAATAGCTCAACTGATTGACAAAAGAATACATGCAAATTATACTATTTTTGCCAATAATAAAATAGCATATGATATCCTCAAAAACGATAAACGTTTTGAACATGATTATTCCACCATCGAAAAACTAGACTTTGAAAGTTATTTGTTAAAACAATTAGCCAAAATTGAATTGGAAATTAAAGATGAAAATTATTTGCGATTGAAATTGATTGAAATGTATGCTAATCCGCTGATTAATAAACTAGAAGCATTAAAAGTGGTTTAATGAGTTTGAAAGGTTTGCAAAGGTTTTTTAAGGGTTTGAAGTTTAAACTTTTTAAACCTTTTTTAGTATCCCAATATTTTTAACATAGATTTGTAGCTTTGCTCTTTTGCAAACAACTTAGTAAAGTACTCACCATCTTCATCAATGTCGATAATTACCAACTTTGGCGCCGGAATCAGACAATGTTGAATACCACCAAATCCGCTTAATGATTCCTGATACGCTCCGGTATGGAAAAAACCGATATATTGTTCCTGATCTTCGTGCATTTTAGGCAAGAAAACAGCATTTGAATGAACTTCGGCATTGTAAAAGTCTTCGCTGTCGCATGTTAATCCACCTAAGTTTACACGTTCATATTCCGAATCCCAATTATTAATAGCCAAAAAAACATAACGTTGGTTGATTGCCCAAGTATCTGGCAAGGTTGTCATAAACGAACTGTCAATCATATTCCAAAGTTCTCTATCGTTTTGTTTTTTCTGATTTACGATGGAGTAGAGCATCGCTCCGCTTTCGCCTACGGTGTATGAACCGAATTCTGTGAAAATATGAGGTTCTGGAACACCATTTTGTTTGCAAATAGTTTTAATTTGCGCCACAATTTCTTCAGCCATATATTCGTAGTCATATACCATATCTAAATGGGTTTGAATTGGGAAGCCACCACCAATATTCAAACTATCCAACTGAGGACATTTCTTTTTCAGTTCACAATACAGATTCACAGCTTTGTTCAATTCATTCCAATAATAAGCTGTATCTTTTACACCTGTATTGATAAAGAAATGCAACATTTTTAATTCTACTTGCTGATTATTGGAAATGTGTTTGATATAATAGGGAATGATGTCATTGTAGCGTATTCCTAACCGAGAAGTATAAAAGTCGAACTTTGGTTCTTCTTCGGCAGCAATTCGAATTCCAACTTTAAATGGTAACTCAAAGTTTTTTAAGAACAAATCCAGCTCGAATTTATTGTCGAGTATAGGGATTACGTTTGTAAATCCTTGTCGTATTAGACTTTGTATGTTCTCTACATATTGAGGTCGTTTGAATCCATTACATATTACATAAGTTTCAGGTTTAAGTAAGCCTTGTTCGTATAATGACTCCATAATATTGATATCGAAAGCTGATGAAGTTTCTAAATGAACACCATCCTTTAGAACTTCTTCCATCACAAAAGAGAAGTGTGAACTTTTAGTACAATAACAATAATTATAATCCCCTTCATAATCAACTTTTGCCATTGCCACATTAAACATACGTTTGGCTTTCTGTATGTTTTGTGCAATTTTTGGCAAATATGCAATACGTAATGGTGTTCCATATTGCTTGATAATGTCCATCAACGGAACTCCACACCATTCCAATTCGTTTTCAATAATATTAAATTCGTCGTTTGGAAATTCGAAACTTTGTTCAATAAGATCTTTATACTTGTTTTTCATGTAATTACAGTGTTTATTCAAATATTTAAAAAAGCAAGTAACTTAGACTAATTGAAAAATATCAATCTGAGTCACTTGGATTATTAGATTTTTTGTTGAAAAAGTGTGCAAAAGTAGTAATAAATTATTAGATCAGATAAAGTTAATGCCACTATTTCTCGAAAATCAAAAAAATACTCACAAAATCTTTTTATTGCTTACATTTGAGTGTTTTTTTGTGGATTTTTTTAATAGCTAAAACAAGTAAAAACTTTATGCGTATCCAAATCTCTTACTAGAAAAGGATCTTTGCAATCAAATCTCAAAATTATGCAATTTATATTTTAATAATTATTTGTTTTATAAAAAAACATTTATATCTTTGTCTACCTTTTTTAGTTTTAGGAAGGGGCAAAACGAAATTTGTTATTCAATGAGTAAATAAATATTTCATATTTTTCAACTTGAGTTCCGATACATTGGAACGAACTTAGCAAATAGGGTTATTACTTTGCAGTAAACGAAAGGTTTTTTTTGCAAATATTATATTTCAAACCACTGTTGTCCGGTAAAAGAATTTTGATTAGATTGAAAAAAGAGGAGCCA
>JACDZH010000279.1 GCA_013426815.1 Paludibacter sp. | reverse complement strand
TATGATACAACTTTTTGACACACTTTCTTATCCCGAACTCAGGTTATTAATAAATAAAGTATTACTTTTGTTCCGAAATAATTACGGTAAAAAACCGCTTCTCTCACAAGTTTTAATTAAAAAAAGTATATTATGTCTTTAAAGAAAAACATTCTAGCATTACGTCAAAAAAAGGCTATTATTGAAAAAGGTGGTGGTGACAAAGCTATCGAGAAACAAGTAGCTATGGGCAAGATGACTGCTCGTGACCGTATTCTTGCATTGTTAGATGTAGATTCATTTCATGAATACGATCTTTTCGTTGAACACGAAGAACGAAACTTCGGGATGGAAAGTAAAGAATTGGCAGGTGATGGTGTAATAACTGGTACCGGAAGTATCTGTGGCGCTCCAATTTGTATTTATGCTCAAGACTTTACTGTAATGGGAGGGTCACTTGGACTTAAACATGCACGTAAAATTACAAAAATTATGGATCACGCACTCAGGATGAAAGTGCCATGTATTGGAATTAACGATTCGGGAGGTGCCCGTATTCAGGAAGGTATTGGTGCTTTGGCGGGTTATGGCGAAATTTTTTATCGAAACACAATGGCTTCGGGAGTAATTCCACAAATATCAGTTATTTTAGGACCTTGTGCCGGTGGTGCTGTGTATTCACCAGCATTGACCGATTTCGTTTTTGTGGTAGAAAATATTTCAAAAATGTTTATAACAGGTCCAAACGTAATAGAAACTGTTTTAGGAGAAAAAATATCACAAGAAGACCTTGGTGGCGCCCGTGTTCATGCAGAAATTACAGGAAATGCACATTTTTTCGCATTGAGTGAAATGGAATGTTTTGAACAAATAAAAGAATTGATTTCGCTTATACCACACAGCAATCTTCAAAAAGCTGTTCGTATTGAACCTAAAAAGCCAAAATCGAAAAAGAATATTGAAAATATAATTCCGGCCGATCCTAAACAACCCTATGATGTTCGTGACATTATTCACGCACTTACAGATGACTCTAAATTTCTTGAAGTACATGAACTTTGGGCTGCTAATATTGTAATTGGGTTCGGGCGTTTAAATGGCGAAACGATTGGATTTGTTGCAAATCAGCCTATGTATTTGGCTGGGGTTCTCGATTGTGATGCATCCGACAAAGCTGCCAGATTTATCCGATATTGTGATGCATTTAATATACCAATCGTGACCCTAGAAGACATGCCAGGTTACTTACCAGGTGTTGATCAGGAACATGCCGGTGTGATTCGTCATGGTGCTAAAATGTTGTATGCTTACTCCGAAGCAACAGTACCAAAAATCACTGTTATTTTACGTAAAGCTTATGGCGGAGGTTATATAGCCATGAATTCTCGTCACCTTGGTGCCGACTTTATGCTTGCATGGCCAGGTGCTGAGATAGCAGTTATGGGTCCTGAAGGAGCAGCCAATATAATATTCCGTAAAGAAATTATGGAAGCGGAAGATGAAGATGTTATGCGTCAACAAAAAGTGAAAGAATATATTGAGAAATTTGCAAATCCTTTCGTTGCTGCATCTAAAGGATATATTGATGCAGTAATAGAACCATCTGAAACTAGGGAACTTTTACTTCACGCACTCGAAGTGTCAAAAAACAAGGACGATTATCGTCCTGCAAAGAAACATGGAATTCCACCATTTTAAATTCTCCCAATAATTTATAAATTATTCACTTTTAATTACCTTTTAATAGAGGAATTTTATTTTCAATAGAATAGTAAATTATAATTATTAATATTCAAATTAGTTAATTAGTAACTATTAATTAAAATTATGCACACAGAAAAACCAGAATATGTTGATTTTGCAGTAACAGCTCGAAAGTACAAGACACTACTTACCAAAAAATACATGAATCGTAAGCAGTGGAGCAATCCAAGTCCCTACTATATTCAATCCATTATTCCAGGTACCATTTTAAATATTTTTGTTAAAGAAGGTGATGTAGTTAAAGAAGGAGACCCATTGTTAATATTGGAAGCAATGAAAATGCAAAATCGAATAGAAATGCCCTTTACTGCTCGCATTAAAAAAATCAATGTGATTGTCGGGGTTAGAGTACCGAAAGAATCTTTAATGATTGAATTAGAACCTATTGATAATTATTAATATTAGAAAAACGGTTGACAATAAAACATAGTCAACCGTTTTTCTTATATTGAATATTTAAGATTTCGGTTCTTCCTCATTTAGGAGAATACTTCAGCTAAATCTTTAATTTCCAAATTATCTTCTTAAATTCCCATTCAAAATTTGGAGTAAAAATATCTTTACCCAATCCCTCTTCAATTTCACTAATTTCCCAAAATTTTCCTTCTGATATTTCATTAGAATCGGGTTGAATAATACCTTCAAATATAGTATAATGACTAAAAACCAATTCCGCTTCTTGGTCTGAAACGAATTTGTAGCATGACAGGTAAATTGGTATAAAATCGTATATTCCTAATTCTTCTTTAACCTCACGCCAGAGTGCTGTTTTTATATCTTCTCCAAAACCAACATGCCCTCCCACAGATGTATCCCACTTTCCTGGCTGAATGTCCTTTTCAAATGCTCTTTTTTGTAAATACAATTCTCCTGCAGTGTTAAACACATGAAGATGAACTACAGGGTGTAATAAAAATGAACCTGAATGACATTTATCCCGAGTGGCTTTGCCAATTAATTGTCCTTTTTCATCTACTATAGGAAAATACTCTACTTGTTTCATTATAATATAATAATTTTCACAAATTCAAGTTAATATCTAAAATATTTAGTCCAAATAATAGTAATCTTTAAATACAAAATATTTTTAGTTTTTTGCTTATTCTAAGTTCACAAAGATAATAAAAAAATTTGGTTAACCTTATATTAGAATAAGTTAGCGCATATTTTATTAAAATTAAAATAAGATTGAAACAAAAAAATGTGAAATTATTTTAAATTGAAATTTTTATTCATTTTATTATAATAATATTTGTTTAACATTTAAATAATTAAGTACATAAAACGAATTTGAACATGTGAAACTGACTAAGATAATTAACATATTTACTTATATATCAATTTGTAAATCAACGTCCTATATATAACAATTTGTACATAATTACATTTAGATAAATAAAATATTAACTAATAAAAAGGAAATTCATTTTACAGAAACAACTTGAATTTAAAGTGCAAATTTAAAACAAAACCTCTTTTGATTGTATCCAGAAATTCTACATATTCATATTTCTAAACACTGTTGTCCGGTAAAAGAATTTTGATTAGATTGAAAAAAGAGGAGCCAA
>JACDZH010000278.1 GCA_013426815.1 Paludibacter sp. | reverse complement strand
TTTTGTTTCGCAACTCAAATATACAACAGTAGGGTGAATGTTTAGGCGTTTGCCCCATTTTTTTTTTGTGTTTTCTCAATAATGTTTGTCGGTCAGTAGTGATTGAATATAATTTCCTTTGTTATTCATAACCGTTTTATGGCATTCCTCACATTTTACATTTAAATGTTTTCCTTCAAGTTTAAACCTCGAAGAATTATGGTCAAATTTTAAATCGATCCAATTGTCAAAACCATGACATTTGGTACAATCTGTATTTCAGTTTACTTCAAACTGTCAGAAATGAGAATCTTTGTGACAATTTGAACATTCCATAGATGTTTTGGCAAATTGTTGTGTTAAAATACCATTTTCATTATTTCGGAAGTGACAGTATCTGCATGCTGTTTTGGTATGTACACCAATCAGTTTGAAATCAGTTTTATTATGGTCGAACGTAACTGTTTTCCAACTTTTTACATTGTGACAAGTTGTACAATTTTCGTTTGGCATGAATTTTTCATCTATAATACCTTTGTGTACGTTAATGTGACAATCAACACATTTTTGTCCCATTTTTTTAAATGTCCAATCCTTACGATTATCTTTTTTATGACATGCCATACAACTTGAAGCTAAATGCGCTCCTTCTAATTTGAATTTCAATGTATTATGTCTTTCAATAGTAAATGTACTGGGTGTAAATCCAAAATTGGTGTGGCATTGGTTACAATCCGGTGAAACGCCATTTTTTGCAAATTCAGATTTATGATAATCATCGTGACAATCCTTGCATTGGTCATGTTTGAGGGGAGTTGTAAGGCTACTAATATGGCATTCTTTGCATTCAACCTTTTTGTGTTTGCCCACTAGTTTGTAGTTCGTTTTGTCATGGTCAAAAACTTTCATATTATTGTTGAATAAGAACGATTCTTCTGTATGACATTGTTTACAGTTTTGTCCAAATTTGCTTTCGTGTACATCTTTGTGACATGCAGTGCAATTATCAAATTTTAATCCTTTAAAATTCTGAACAGTTTTACCATCAACAATATTAGTTTTATGGCATTTTAAACAATCTTCTTTTCTGTGTTTGCCCATTAATGGGAATCGGGTATTACTGTGGTCAAAACCGGTAGCATTCTTAAATGAATTGAAATTATGGCAATTGGTACATTTAGTCGACAATTTGCCTTGGTGGAAATCGCCATGACAGTTAAGACATTCCTGATTTAAACCTAAATAGGATGTTGATTTCTTTCTTATCTTAGGATCTTTAATAAAGGCAGGTTTATGACAGGCAATACATTCTTTTTTAGCATGTTCACCTTTTAAGTCAAAACCTGATTTTTTGTGGTCGAATGATTTTTTATCGAAACGGATAATTTGGAAATTCCTTCCATGATGTTCATTGTGGCATACAGCACATTCTTTACTGAGAGATTCAGCTGAAGCATGATAACCTTTTTTTGAATCAATATTTGCTTTTATCACTTTATGACAATCCAAACATTTTTCGAGAGTAACTTTGTTTCCCGCATCATGGCATTTGGTGCAATTACTCACCCCTTCGAGGTCGGCATGCACTTTGCACAGTTCTCCGGGAGAGATTTGTGCTGTCAAGCTTAAACCACTAAGTACGAAAATAAAAAGAAAGAAAGTTTTTTAAATAAAATCATTTTGAATGTCTAATAGTTTGTTAGATAATTCGTAATAAATGAATGAATGAAAAAGACCCAAAATAAAGTTGTTTGAATTGTTATAAAAAAAAGCAACTATTTGTTTTTCAGAACTAATTCACCGAATTTTGTTATTACATTTATACCAATTTTTTTCAAGAACTGAGTTGGTAATTCACCCCCAGCAAAAATGTAAACCAAATCATTTTCCAACTTTAAAATTTCTTTTGATTCATTCTCAGTATAATGTACTGTATCTGTATCTATAGAAACAACATTTGTATTAAATTTTACATCTACCAAACCACTATTAATGGCAACTTTAATTTTTTTACCGTTTTTTGGTTTTATTCTACTGAAATTTTCACTTCTATACGAAATTGTAACTTTGTTATTATCAGCCAAAAGCAAAGCAGATTCAATAGCTGAATCGCCACCACCAACAATCAGAATCTTTTTATTATTAATCTCTTCCGGATCTAGAAGTCGGTAAGTCACTTTTTCTAACATTTCACCAGGTACATTTAATTTTCGGGGTGATCCACGTCGACCAATGGTCAAAAGAACTGTATTTGTTGTAAATTCTTCGCCGTTTAACGTTTTAATCTTAAAAAGATCATTTTCAGCAATAATCGATTCTACTTTTGAATTTTCTTTAATAACAATATTATGCTTTAGCAGCACCGATTTCCATAAGTTTAACAATTCTGTTTTTGTTGTTTCTTTTAATTTTACCTTTCCATGAAGTGGTAAATCCATAGGATGTGTCATCACTATTTTTCTGCGTGGAAAAGTAAAAACAGTTCCACCCAATGTATCTTGTTCCAATATCAATACTTTCAGATTGGCTTTTTTTACAGCTAAAGTTGCCGAAATTCCAGATGGACCTGCACCAACCACAATTAAATCATAATCAGCTTTCGAATCTTTCTTAATATTTCCTACAATATTTTCAACTGCTTCTTTGCCTTGTGCTACTGCATTTCTAATCAGTCCCATACCACCTAATTCTCCGGCAATATAGATACCCGGAACATTTGTTTCAAAACTAGGCGAAACGTGTGGTAAATCTACTCCTCTTTTTTCTGTACCAATCCACAAACTAATGGCTTCAACCGGTCAAGCTCGCATACATGCGCCATGACCAATACATAGTGAGGCATTAATAATAGTCGCTTTACCATTTTAGATTCCAAATATGTCTTTTTCATGACAGGCAGTTATACATGCACCACTATTAATACATCGGTTAGGATCGATCACTGGATACAATGAAACTGGCTCGTGTATACCGTATTCTTTGGCTTTTGCAATCTTTAGGTCCACTTTTTTTGATTCTCGTTTTTGTTTCAAAATATATATCGTCACAACAATAAGAATTAGAAGAAACGATATGCTGTAAAATGTTGTTTCAATTATTTGATCCATAGTTGCAAAATATTTACAAAATAAAGAACTGTAATAACATGTATTACCATTATTATTAACATGATTAATGCAAAAGGTAAATGTGCAAAATGCCAAAATTTAAAAAGATTTGCGTTCTAGTCAGATTTACTATCCGTTTTGAAATTTTTTTTTCGTTCTTAATAAGTCGTTTTATTTGTAACTACTCAGCACCCCTAGAAAAGGATCAATCGTTATTTGCCACGGCAA
>JACDZH010000277.1 GCA_013426815.1 Paludibacter sp. | reverse complement strand
AGGGGTAGTTTTTTGCAAATATACAAAAACCCACACAATTAAGGGTAGAACCATTTTAATTAACCCTACAAATAGTTCTAGTTTCTTTTCATTTATTCCGTTTATTTTGTGTGCAAATGATTTTCGATGCAACTCATTTTTGAAATAGAATTGTGGTAGTACTTTAAATGTATTATATTTGCAATTATTATAAAATAATAAATTAACTAAATTAAAAAAATGATATTAAAGAAAAAGCTATTTAGTTTGATATTATTTACTTTTATTTGCATTGCTTGTACTGACCACATCGATGTATCACCCATTAGCAGTTGGAATCGATTAAACAATTTCCCTGGTATTGCACGAGCCTCAGCCACATCTTTTGTATATGGTAATAAGGGTTATGTTTGTTTAGGCAGGTCGGGAGCAAGATTAGATTTTCTAAAAGATATGTGGGAATACAATATTATTACTGACAGTTGGAAACAATTATCCGATTTTCCTGGACATGCTCGTGTAAAAGCCATTGCGGGAGTTATTGGTAATAAAGCTTATATAGGATTGGGTTGCATTTCACCCTTTGATGGTAATCAATTCAATGATCTTTGGGAATATGATTTGCAGAATGATAGTTGGAAACAGATGGCTTCATTTCCGGGAGTAGCCAAAAGCGACTTATTTTGCGTTGTAATTGATAGTTGTATTTATACTACCCTAGGGTTTGCCTCCACAACATTTAATTCGGATACCTATAAATATAATCCGAAATCAAATATTTGGAGCAAATTGAAGGATTTTCCGGTAATACGAAGTAGTAGTGCAGGCTTTAGTATTGGAAATGAGATTTTTGTAGGAACAGGTTTTGACACCAGAAATAATAAAGACTTTTATTGTTATAATACAGCAACCGATAGTTGGAAAAAGGTGGCCGATGTTCCCGAAGCTCGCATTTTATCGAAAGGGGTATCCATAAATGGCAAGGGATATATTATGCTTGGACGTTTTTGGGGTGGAAATTTGGATGGTGGAAAATTGCTCGATGATATAATTCAATATGATCCAATTTTAAATAAATGGATGTGTTGTGGCGATTTTCCTGGAGGAGGACGTCAGAATATGGTTGTATTTGCAATTAACGGAAAGGGCTATATTATTGGTGGAGAGGATGATGTGGAACGTAAAAATGATGTATGGATGTTTGAACCTTAAAATTACCGCTTTTTAAGTTTTTTGAGTTGTAACTAGGAAATAATAAAAGGTAAGTGCAGTTTAGTTTTTCATTAATATTATTGAACTCACTTTAAACAGGTGATGTTTAAATAATTAACTTATTCAAATCTTTGGAACTTAATATTCCATTTATTTAGTTTTCTAAAATGTTTTCAGAGAAAACTCATATTTTTATTTTCCAAATTGCCACAAAATGGCAAATACTACCTCCCAGCACAAACAAATGAAAAATGGCGTGTGTGTACGGAATTTTTTTAAAGCGATACAAAACTGCTCCAACCGTATACAATAAACCCCCAGCAATGAGCCAATAAAGAGAAGATATTGAGCCAGTTGCATTTAGCGAGTCAATTAATGGCTTGAACGCAATGAATACTACCCATCCCATTGCTACATAACAAATGGTTTCGAGTTTGCTTCCTTTTTTTAGGTTCATAAAACTAAGGGTAACTCCCAGAATAGCTGCTGCCCAAATAATTCCAAATAATGACCATCCCCAAGAACCATTTAACCGTAAAACAATCAATGTAAATGGTGTATATGTGCCAGCAATTTGTGTATAAATAGCTGCATGGTCAAATTTTCGAAGAAGCTGTTTGTTGAATTCGTTTTTCTCTGAATGATAAAAAGAAGAAGAAATGTACATGGTTATCATAAAAATGATGAAAACTACATTGCTCCCAATTGCCCAATTATTACCCGAAACAATAGCTTTTTGAATTAGGAAAATGCCTGCAATAAGACTTAGGATTATTCCTATTGCATGTGTGTACGTGTTGGCTATTTCTTCTTTTGCTGAATATCTTGATCTTATTACCAAACCCTCCCGATTATTTCGGGTTAAATTGTGGTCATATGAGTTACTTTTGATTTGTATTTTCTTATCTTTGGTCATTTCTATATTCCCATTTAATATCTATTATCTCAAATTCGTAATGTTTTTGGAACAACATTCATTATAACTATCAACATATCTGTTTTTTTTTGCGAGTTTAAAAAAAATAATATAAAAAATTTGTTTTTATTTCTATAAGTTTTTGATTTTTGCCTTTTATGTTTTTGGTTATGATTTTTTCAGGTTGAGGCTTTAGGGTATAGTTCGTAATACCATTTCTATCACATTGTTCTCAAAACCGCGACTTTGTGCAAAACGGAAAAGTTTACCCTGCTTTTCGTATTCATATTCGTATTTAAGTCCAACTAATTTTGTTTTCAGAATTGAAGCAAGCATTTCTTCATATTCTCCATCATCAATAGTTTCTAATGCGTTATTTATTAGATCATTGGTAAGTCCTTTTTGTTTTAGCGAATAGGCAATTTTAATTTTTCCCCACTTATTGAAACGAAACTTATCTTTCGCAAAATAAATACAAAAACGTTTTTCGTTGATAAAATCTTCTGAAATTAAGCGTTCAATAATTTTAGCTCTATTATCACAAGAAATGCACCATGCATTCAATTTTTCTTCTACTTCAGACACACAATGTTCAGAAATGGAACAATATGAAGCGGCTTTGTTAAGTAATTCTTCTAATTTGTAATTCTTTTTCATTCCAATATCAGATTATAAATTTAACAATTGATATTTTTTTGACAAATATAGTAATTTTTATCTTTGGTGTGTGATCAATTTGAATTTTCTTGAAAAATGTTATTTATTTATTTATTTATTTAATTTCATTAATTATATAAATTGGTATTAGGAAATGGAAATTGTATTATATCATACTTTGTTCCTAACTAATTTAACAGTTATCCATCCTTAAAATGAGAATTTTAAACCACTTCAATATTTAGTAAAATAAGGTTTAAGTATCACAAATTTTTTAATAAAAACTTCGAATTAAGCACTTGTACATATATATTTTCATACAGTAAACACTTTGCTATAAAAATTGAAAAAGCAATTAATCGTATGATATACAGTGATTTATACTCTATATGACACACATACACACGTTACAAGTTTTGCAATTTTGTTTCTTTACAATAAATCGGGATTTTGGAATACTCAATTTAAGGTAAACTAATTTATCTTTAAAATGTGATATTATATAACCTGAGTTCGGGATAAGAATTTTAAAATTCAATTGATAATTGAGGTGAATT
>JACDZH010000276.1 GCA_013426815.1 Paludibacter sp. | reverse complement strand
ATGAGAACTTCCCTTTTTTCTGTTTTATTTGTCGGTCAGTAGTGAAATAAAATATAATCATCCCGAATTTAGCATTCGGGATGATTTGCAATATTTATCAATCTATTTTGAAATATTTGGTGTCAAAGAATCTATTGATCCAACAATTTATAAAGATCATTCAAATCAGGCGATAATATGACTTCAGTTCTGCGGTTTGCCGAACGTCCTTCGGCTGTATCATTGGGTTTTACGGGTTTAAATTTACACTTACCCGATGCAGTGATTCGGCTAGAATCAAATCCATAATCATTTGTCAAAATTCGTACTATTGAAGTGGCACGAGCAGTACTTAAATCCCAGTTATCTTTAAAATATTGTGTTTTGATTGGCACATTATCTGTATGACCTTCAATCATGACTGAAATATCTTTTGTGCTATTAATTACCTGAGCAAGAGATTTCAGTGCTGATTTTCCCAATGGATCGACGACGGCACTTCCTGACTTGAAAAGCAATTTTTCCTGAAGTGAAACATAAACATTTCCGTCTTTGATGTAAACATACAATTCATCTGCTTTATATTTCATAAGCGCATCGGCAATTGAATTTTTCAGTTTACTCATCACATCTTTCTGCGATTGAATCATACTCTGAAGATTTTTCAGGCGCGCTTCCTGTTCGGCAATGGTCAGTTTTGTAGAAGAGGAAAGCACATTCAAATCATTGTGAACAGATGCATTTTGATCTTGCAATGAGGCTTTTTGATTTTGTAAAGTTGCTTTTTCACCTCTAAGATCTTTCACTAACGATGTACACGAATTTAATTGATCGTGCGTATCGGCACTGTCTTTTTGAAGTTGATCAACATGGTCTCTAGAGGCTACCAGCTTTTTACTTGTTCCGCACGAAGTTAATAATAAGCTGAAAATAAGAGATGAGAATGCGAAAATTCTAACGGTCTTTTTCATTTTTTTTTCATTTTTTTTTGTGAATAAAAATTATTGCACAAAGTTGCATAACATTCAGTTATTGGAAGTTACATAACTCTTTCGTAAATTTGCAAAATTCACACATTTTCATTGTTGTAAATTGTTTTTCGGTATTATACATGAACTTTAACAATTTATTTAATAATTTCAACATAATTCATTAATTTATTAAGGCGAATTAATTTAAAAATTACTTGGTTAAATTAAATGTAATATGTATGTTTGCGGGGGAAAACAGCAAACCAAAGACCTATGATTGACAATGATGTAAAACGACTTTCACGTTTAACCGCTATTTTGACATTGCTTCAAAGTAAAAGACTTTTAACTGCAACGACACTTGCCAGTAAATTCTCGGTTAGTAACAGAACTATTTATAGAGATATAAAAGTTTTGGAGCAAGCTGGTGTCCCAATAATAACCGAAGAAGGAAAAGGATATTCGTTAATGGAAGGTTATAGAATACCACCTGTTATGTTCACCGAAAGTGAAGCAAATGCTTTAATTACTGCTGAACAAATCATTCTGAAAAACAGAGATTCATCGTTTGTAACCGAATATTCAGGGGCAATTAATAAAATTAAATCCATTTTGCGAAATAATACCAGAGACAAAGCTGACCTTCTTTCAAATAGGATCGTAAACTATCAGAATTTTAATATTGAAAGAACCAGTAATCATTTGACATCCATACAAATGGCATTGACAAATCTTAATAAAGTTCAGTTAAATTATTGCTCTGCGGACAATAATGAAACAAAAAGAATGATTGAACCTTTTGCATTATATTACGCACAGGAAAATTGGGTATTAATAGCCTGGTGTCATTTGCGCAATGCTTATAGAGAATTCAGACTAGACAGAATCCAAAGTCTGGTAATTTTGAATGAAAAATTTGAAGCACATAAAATTTCGCTTCAGACATATTTTGATTCTTATGAAAAAAAAATCTACCCCTGACATAGTATTGTCATTTAGGTTTTATTTATTTGCAGCAGTATTAATCAAATAAATTTACAAATATGGAAAATTTTCAACCATTCGTCGGACAACATTGCGAAACTACAGCAACAGGAACTTTATTGCAACAGATTGAAATTTACCTTTCTGAACCTATGCTTTTTGGTTTAGGTGAAGGGCTTGGTTTTATTTTTTGGAATATGAAATCTATGGATATTCCATTTATTGGTGGGCGTATAAAACCAGACGCATTAACAGAAAATATTGCAAAAAATTTAAACCTTGAATTGACCGTAAAAGAAACTGCATCCAAGGAAAAAGCCTGGGATGCCGTTAAAAAACTAATTGATAATGGACAATTTGTAGGATTAAAACTCGACTGTTATTATTTGGAATATTTTTCGAGACCTTTTCATTTTGCAGGACACTACGCTGCACTTTATGATTATGATAATGAAGATGCGTATTTAGTTGATACCAAACAACAAGGTGTGCAAGTGAAAACTTCTCTGAAAAGTCTAGCACTTGCAAGAGCTGAAAAAGGTTCAATGTCTTCTAAAAATTTATATTATATTTTACAAAAAACTGATAAAAAGTTTGATATAGAACTCGCAATATTAACAGCAATTAGAAATAACGCCACTGATTATATCAACCCACCAATTATGAATATTGGTTACAAAGGAATTTTAAAAACAAGTTCCGAAATAATTAAGTGGTTCAAATCGAGTAAAGATGTTGAGAATGACTTTAAAACAACTGCCATGCTTATGGAAAAAGCCGGAACAGGCGGAGCATTATTCAGGAATTTGTACAGAGATTTTTTAAAGGAAAGTTATGATTTACTACAACTTGACAAGTTGAAAACCGGTTACGAAGCATTTGTTGAAATTGCTGCACTTTGGAGTTCTGTGTCAGATTTGTTCGAAAAAGTGAGCCAAACGAAAGATTTTAAATATATACAACAAGCTTCGGATATTTTAAAATCAATATCGGAAAAAGAAAAAAACACCATGGAATTACTGGCAACAATTTAACTTTGATTGTAACGAAAAAAAATGTCAAAACAACATTCAATTAAAGAACTTACAATTATTCCGGGGGTTGGTAAATCTCTTGCTACCGACCTTTGGAATATTGGTATTACATCAATTGCCGATTTAAAAGGAAAGAATCCGGAAGAACTTTATGACCTTTCGATCAGATTTGCAGGTTCAATTCAGGACAGATGTGTTTTATATGTTTTTAAGTGTGCGGTTTATTATGCCAACACACCGACAAACGAACATGAAACCGAAAAATTAAAATGGTGGAATTTGAAGGACAAAAAATGATTTAATAACCTCATCCATATAAAAAAATAAAATGATTATCGGGTGTTGTACCTAAAGAAAAATGGTTACATTTGTCTTTCATA
>JACDZH010000275.1 GCA_013426815.1 Paludibacter sp. | reverse complement strand
ATGAATATTGTTGATAAACAACCATATAACAAATTAATTCAAATAATGTCTTTTACATAATATGGCAAGTTTTGGTCAATTTATCAAATAAAAACTCGAAAAACGGGAATGAACACAAACAGATTTTTGAGCAAAAATTGGAATTAATTCTAGTGTTATAAGTAGAATTGAATATGGAACTCCAAAATTTTGTATCAAATCAAAAAGTAAAAACTTAAGACTTAATTATGAAAAGAAAATATTTAGTAATAATATCAGTTTTACTATTATCAAAAGTTCTTGGTCAGTTAACTTCAATTGATAAATTATTGTCTGAAAAGTTCGAATTCAAAAAAATATGTAGCGGAGACAACATTCCTAATTTCAACACAAATTCGGACAACTTAAAAGAAATAATTGTATTGCTTCACTATAATATTAGTAATGACAAAATAATGAAACATTTTGGCTGGAGTGAAACCGAATTTCAAGCTAAAACTAGCAAGCTAATTGCTGCAAATTTTATTAAAAGAGACAATAATGGAATTTACAAGCCAAACTTTTTATTTGCACAATTAAGGATGGTGAAAAAATAAAGAACCAATTAACGAATATAACAAATCAGACTGTTTTAGCAATTAAAACAGAGTTGCCAAAAATCAAGGAAGAGACAAACAAAATTAAAATTTTAAACAAGTTTGACTTTAATAGATTATCTCTTTTAATTTTAAGTAATGTTATTCTTGACAATTGGCAAATTGAGAATGTGGAAAAAGAGTTTCTTAATGTAAGAAGAACGGAAAGACACGGAAAAAATTATTATGCTTCATTTCAAGAAAAACTAAGAAATCAACAAAAAGAAGCTTTTTGTATTTATGGGAATCAATTTGAAGACACGTTAAATTTCTCAATGTGTCGATATGGAAATTTGAGATACACAAAAGACGTTATCGAGCAAAACAGAAACCTAAAAATGTCATTTAGCAAAAGTCCCAAAGATTTTATATTTCCAATTATAGACCCATTAAGTTACTCGAAACTTCAAAAGATTGCTGACGATTTTAAACCAATCTTATTGAGTATTCTGAACAAGAATAAGATTATTTTTAATAAAATGTATGATAATAGTATTTATTCAAGCGAAGTATCATTTGAAGAATATTTTATTTGGGTATATCACATTTATTATACTGCGGTAACTGACGAATTAATTAATCAAAAGATAATTAAAATACCTAAAGACAAGGTATCATTCTACGTATTAACTTACGACTAAAAAACCGCCGCTAATTCACGCCTATGCGCATTAGAGGCTCTACCTTACACATTGTAGCAAGGTGTTTATTTTGCGGTTTTTCTCCTGCAATAGGTATGCACGCATTCAATTTGTCATTTCACTATAGCGAATGTCCACCTGCCTACCGCATGCAGGAGCAAACGAAATATTCCATACAATGGATACCGACAAATCCCCATATCCTCAGTCGTCAGACTGCGAAAAAAACTAAAAATGATTTGCAGAGAATTGAATTTTCAAAATTTTTCTCAGGCTGGGGGGGGGAGGAATAAATTAAAGAGCAATTGAGGTTTTTGCGTAGACTGTCGCTAGTTGTAAGCGAAAAGTATTGATTATTTTTAACAAATTGAATATGACAAACTCTAACATTCCATTTCAAACAATAGACTGGACAGAAATTCCAAAAACTGAATACTTAGGAGAAAGTGGAATCGCAATTTGGCAAACTATTAATTTTGCTGGATTAAAAATCAGAATAGTTGAGTACTCTAAAGATTATAAAGCTGACCATTGGTGTAAAAAAGGTCATATTGTACATTGTTTGGAGGGTGAATTCACAAGTGAATTACAAAATGGAGAAGCATTTATTTTGACAAAAGGAATGACCTATGTTGTTTCGGATGAATTGAGTTCACATCGCTCAATCACAAAAAATGGAGTGAAACTCTTGATTATTGATGGCAAATTTTTGCAATCTACTTCGGAATTATAGTTAACTGAATTTAAGAAAAAAATTAAGACCTAAACACATAGAACATAACACACAACTGGTTGGTTCATTGGCTGTCTAAAGTGCATTTAGGCAAATTTGCTCCTGCATAATGCAGGCAAGCCTGAATTCACCATGTCGTTTCACGACAGCGAATGCCCCCCTGCCTACTTCAGGCAGGCGCAAATGAAATATATTATGCAACTGGTGTAGACAATTCCCAAAACCTAGGTCGATATAGGTCAATTTGAGTTATTTTTTTAGGGATGTCCGTTTATAATGATTATTTTTTCCAGTTAGTTTCTTTTGTAATATTGATATTATCTTCATTTGTTGAAATCAATAAATCATATAATGCTGAAGTTTTATTATTTTATGTAGATTTGGTATTTCTGCTGCCAATAAAAACAACATAAGAATTATTTCTTTCATTGATGAGTCGTGTTATTAAACTTCCAACTAGTCCGTTTACACCTACATTTGGAATATTTTTTTTCATGATTTTATTCTTACCCAGATTTCGGTATTATAAAATATTCCAACGTAACCTCTCATTTTTAAGGTATTGATGTTTTTTGTAGCGAGAGTTTTCCGGTGTAAATTTTCCCGTCTCTACTGTCATATACTTTTCCACCTGTATATTTTCCATTCTCAAAGCTGAACCCCCAAAGTATTAAAGAATCAATAAGTGGTTGAGTCTTTTTCGACGGACTTTCATTTTGTTCGTCAAGCCAGGGTTTACCTGTTTTCGGATTATTTGGCTCTTTTAGCCAAACAATTTTTCCTGTAAATTGATTGTTCGATTTGTAGATTTCTACATGGGCACTTTTGTCGCCAGTAAGCCATATTCCAATGATTTTATCGGATTGGGCGGAAGTTGATGCGGCTATGAGCGCGCAAAAAATAATACTGAATAATCTTTGCATTTTGATTTATTTTTAAATTTTATGCAAAGATACAGTGGGAGTCATTCAAGCTATTAGACAAATGTCTAAAAATTACAATTCCTTTCGCAAACGGCTCAAATGTCTTGGAGTAATGCCTAAATAGGAAGCTAAGTGTAGAAAGGAATAAACTTGATGTAGTTTGAGCGATATTTCAAAAGCGTATCATATCTCTGTTTGGCAGTTTGGTTTGGAACGAAACAATTCTTTTTTCTATTTCAGAATATTGAAATTCGGTAAGCATTCTGCCAACTTTTCGCCAGGTCAGGCTGCTTTTGTATAATCGGTTTAATTCTTCCCTGTGAATAGATAACAATTCCGAATTTTATAATGTCTGAATGTTTTTGTCGGTAGGTTGTTTGGTTATTAAGCAGTTGTAACGAAATAATATATACTTTTAAAAATAATTAGTATCTTTGCGCCAAATTT
>JACDZH010000274.1 GCA_013426815.1 Paludibacter sp. | reverse complement strand
TGTTAAAATATAATCTATATATTTGTACCCCGAGACAACGCAGGACACACAGCACAAAATAACAAATAATACGTTTATAGTTGAAATAAAAACGCCTCAAACATTATTGATAGAAAAAAACCATATCGAGAAACTGGAGTTTATTCAACTTCTAAAGATTTGTCGGGCGCAATTTCACAGCTTCTTACTCAAAAATATCAATTGGAAACTGACATTGCTTCGCTAATGAAAAATGCAGAAGATAGAAACGTTGAAGCGTATAATGTTCAAGGCTTAATAATCATTGGTAGATTATCTGATTTAGATGAAAACAATATGAAAAGGTCATTTGAATTATATAGAAATAATCTAAAAAATCTCAGAATTGTAACATACGATGAATGTTTGGAGCAATTAAAATATTTTGTTGATTTACTTGATAAGGATGTTAGATTACATTTAGATGAAAACAAACAAGGATAGAGTATATTACGCTAATGGCATATTTATGACCGTGCTAGAAGAGATTATCGAGGCGCAGTCTGAACACACTGATATGGTTTGTTATTTACAACCCTATGTTGATAGGGTTGTAACTAAATTGCGTGACTTGAGTGCAGATAAAGGTTACACATGGCAACTTTATGCATCCACCTCTTCTGATTTAAGTCAGGTATATTATGTAGCCGATATTGTAGGATGGGAGCATAAAAACGACTTGTCTGCCGAAAGACGTGCAGAATTAAATGATCACATTGTACAGTTTCAGAAAAAAGAAGGAAAAGTATATGAAAAAGGGTTTAATATTATTGCAATTAAAAATCTGAGGCGATTGTTGCAGCCAATTCATGTTTCAAAATTTAGAAAAATTGAAGACAATACACCCTTAAAAGTACTTACTCAAGCTGGTTTATTTAGTTATGTTTACCCTTTAGATGCAAATACATTTACAACTTCAACGACACTCCATAATAACTCGCTGTGTGAAAGAAAGTTTGAAATTAATGTAAATGAAATAAGCAAAGAACCACAGGAAAAAATACTTGAAAGGCTTGCTAATGCAGCAAAATACCTGAAAAAATTGAAACCGTATCTACATGTTTTAAGCGCAATCCAAACGTAGTGGCATACGTTCTTAAAAGAGCAAAAGGCATTTGTGAATTATGTAAAAAGCAAGCTCCCTTTAAAAAACAAGATGAAATTCCTTACCTCGAAGTACACCACTGGACACCACTTGCCGATGGTGGAGAAGATACAATACAAAACGCTGCCGCTCTTTGCCCTAATTGCCATAGAGAAGCCCATTTCGGAATGGATAGGGAGTTCATAAAGATAAATCATCGGAAAAAGTAGAGAATGAAATCACTTATAAGTTGTATATATAGTTAATATTACATATAAATACAACCTTATAGTTTCAAATTGAAAAACATTGCATATCTTTGCACTAACAATAATGTATGGCAACAACTAAAGACGAAGTAGAGCAATATCTCAAGGAACTAAGTTTCAAAATTGGGATGTGGGGCATACTAATACTAGATGACAGGTCGAAAAATGCACAATCCTTGCACGACTTAGAAATACCCCCTAACCAACGAAAAGAAATAATAGCACAACTTATTCCCGAAGATTACTACCAAGGTCCACTTGAAGAAAAAATGCATGGTATCTTGCCAATGTGGGTGTTTGGAAAAGTAGTAAAAGGGAAAGAAATTTACATTAAAATAAGCATGGGACACCCCAGCAGTCAGGCAATTTGTATATCCTTTCACGTGGCAGAACATTCTATCGTTTATCCTTTCAAAAAAAAGAAATCATGAAAAGTCCATTTACAGGTAAAGATATGTCCATTCAAAAAGAATGGAGACAACTGAGTTTTAGAAAAGAAAAATTCAAAGTTTGTTTTCACGCATATAAATGTGATGAAACAGGCGAGCAGTTCGAGGACGAGCATCTTGCAGAACTTAATTACCAACAATTGCAAAACCAATATCGCGCGAAATACTCGATTCCGTTCCCTGCCGAAATTAAATCCATACGAGAAAAGTATGAACTTTCGGCTGTGAAAATGTCGGATGTATTAGGCTTTGGAGCAAATAGTTATCGCAATTATGAAGCAGGTGAAATTCCAAGTGAGTCGAATGCCAGATTGATTCAACTTTCTGCCGACCCACACGAATTCCGAAAATTGATTTCTCTGAGTAAAGCCATTGATGGAAAACTTCTCGATAAAACAAATACTAGAATAGAAAAAATTCTACTCGAGTTGAAAGACGAAAAAATAAAATTAGCCATTGAAAATTATTTGTTTGTTGAGAAACAGGCAAATACTCTCACTGGGTTTATAAAACCCAGTTTGGATAAATTTGCTGAAATGGTATTGTTTTTCAGTCAGGAACTCAGCCCAATGAAAACGAAGTTGAACAAATTGCTATTTTATGCAGATTTTCGTCACTTCAAACAAACTGGATTTTCAATGAGTGGAGTAAGCTATAAAGCGATACAAATGGGTACAGTACCCAATAATTTCCAAAGTTTATATGAATATATCGCTAATAACGAAATCGTTGACATTAAGAGTATTGCATTCACCGACGAAATTATTGGCGAACAATTTGTACCTGCTGTTGGTAAACAATTTGACAGTTCATTATTTTCTGAAGTAGAAATTCAAATTCTACAGTCGGTTTGTGACAGGTTTAGAAACGTTAGTACTCAAGAAATGATTGACATTAGCCATCAAGAAACTGCATGGATAGATAACGAGAATACAAAAAAAACAATTGATTACTTTTTTGCTTTTGACTTAAAATAACAATTCCACCCCTACTGGCGCACTTTTGTAAAGTGTGACAACTCAAAAATTATTCGCCCAAAAAGCAAAAAAAGCCACAGCAAGAAAGTGTTTATAATCAAACGCCTTGCAGTGGCTTTTATAGCTTTTTGATAATAGGCAGAGCGGTCACAGTACATTGTTTTTTTGTTCGTTTAGACAGTTGAAGTGCGTTTTGAAAGAAAAAAACAATGAACTGTGGAGAGTTGATTATTTTAGTTTTGTGCATTTAGACAACAATTTAGCTCTTACTTGCATGGCTGACAAGAAAAGAATAGAACAAGAAAATTGACTTACAACAGTGACTGAATGATTATAAATCGACAAATTCTCTCGACATGAAAAACAACTATATACAACCAATGGCCAGCTGGTAACACACGCCTATGGGTCATTGGCTGGCTGACGTGCAATTAGGAAGTTCATCGCCCGTATAAGCATCATCGTAGTGCGACAGCGAAGTAGCCCGCAAACCGCCAAATGCCCATAGCCTCGGTCGTTAGGGCGCATAATGAGTCGTCCTGAAAAATGTCTACACAATTTAGAGTAGATATGTATCAAAATG
>JACDZH010000010.1 GCA_013426815.1 Paludibacter sp. | reverse complement strand
TGGAATTATGTGATTAACTCCAGTTTGTAAAGTTTAATTCGTTACAATTACTAAAGCTGTGATGTATTAGAAAAAGTCCACAATTGTTTACCATCGTGATCGTAAGCATAAACATTCCCACCTGATGTGGTAATAAACGATTCATCAAATCCATCATTGTCAATATCGGCAACAGCCAAATCAAACGGAAAATCTTTATTGTTTTCGTTTTTCCATAACAATTCACCTTGCCTGTTATGACAATGTACAGCACCATTGAATGCAGCCGAAATAATTACTCTTAATCCGGAGCTATTGACAGTTGCTGGCTTTAAATGATAAACTGAATAACCTCCCTGTCGAAAATGAAAACAAAGCAGGAGTATCGTCTGCATTGTTGGTTGCAAAAAGTTTTTTGCTATTTGCTGAGCTAAAACTCAACAGTAGTATTATAAAAAAAACAATTAATAATCTCATTATTTATTTTATCTTTATTATAATTATGTTTTCGATTGAATATTTATCGTGCAATATTGTTTAGGTGTTCAACTAATTTCCGAAGTCCAGATTCATCTGTAAATTTCACTTTGTTAGATTTAATAAACGATTTAATTTCTTTTTCATAATCTACAAATATTTTCCGCAAACTCTTTTCATTTTCTATTTGGTAATATTTATTGTTAAATCTAATCCAATAATGTGTGTTATCTTCAATAGAATATTCAGCCGGTAACTTTAAATTATACACCAATCCTGAACTGGAAAGTGTACTCATTTTAGATGTTGAAGAGATGAGGGATGTTCCACCATAGCCAACCTGATTGCCTTTTGTCTCCAATTCACTTTTATGCTGTATGAAAAGTGATATTTTTCCTGCAAGTAGTTGTTCGAAAAAAGCTTTATCTTTTGGAATATAGATATGTTTGTTTATAATTACCGAATCGATAGTTTCAATTTTATCCAATGCTAAATTTGTTCCATTATTCATAAATATCATTTCTTCGGTCAAAGTGTTATAATTCAATAAGGTAGAAAAGGAATTGCCATCTTTTTGCTTCACATTACCTAGAATAAAATCTGCAAAAACATAATGCGACACATTTTCTTCATCTTCCTGTGCGCTTAAATCTGTTCCTGTTAAAAAAAATAACAAAATTATGATTTTCAAATTTTTCACCCACAATATTTTAAATAAATGGTAATATAATTGTCTGTTCATGATTTATTTTTTAATTAATTTTGAGTAAAAAGTTTGTTTGTTGTTTTTCAATAAAATTAAATACATTCCTTTAGTAAAGTTAGTTTTAATTGTGGCCACATCTGAGTTTAAGAATCCGGAACTAATATTTTTTCCACTTATATCAAAAATATCATAATACGTTTCTTCGTTGTTTGATGTGTTTTGTAGGGTAATATAATCAATACATGGATTAGGAAATAATTGAAAACCAATATTATTTCCTGTTGAAATATCTTTTAATGCATTTACATTATACTTTTCGAGATACAATCCATCTCTTAATCCCAATGTTACTTTTTCACCTACAATACTTCCATTATTCGTTGTTGCATCTTGTTGTGTTGTTGCTTTAATCCGTTTGAATCCAACTCCCGGAGCAATTTTTGACAAATCAAACTCATACGAGTTATCGGAAGGATTTGCAAGTACTATCCCATTGTCAAACAATCTATATGTAGCATCGGGGTATGCATGTGCTGTTAAGTTTAATAGTACAACTGTCTGATTTCCTTCTACTTCGAAGGTTACATTTACTGTTGTACATGTTATACCTCTGAATGATAATTGATTATTGAATGTACGAGTATTGATATAAAATTCCTGATCAGGGCTACCTGAGCTTGCTTTTAATGATACAAAACGAGCATATTCCGAAGCATATCCAGTCATTTAAGTACCGTACATATCAAATGAAAGGAATAAATCTTGACCATTACATGGAATGTCATTTATTGTAAACCTAATTACATTTGCAACAGATGAATTAGATGATATTGCAATACCATTTGTTATTTTTGTAAAATTACACTGTCCATCTCCTTGAAACTTCTGTAAAAAATTTTCTGCAATTGTTTTTCCTTCGGAGTTCAACAAATCGGGTTGTTGCTGAGCCAGATAAACAGTTGGCGTTGTTGGATTTCCCAACCAATTTCGCTTATTTTCAATCCCTTTTACCATTTCATCCCAAATTGGATACAAATTTCCAGAAACAGGTCTTGGCATACTTGTGGGGTGAACAGATAAAGCATTAACAGTAAATTGAGCAGCGGCAAAAACCAATCTATGTATGTTAAAAGGTATTGCTAAACCAACTGTTCTGGAATCACCTCCTACTTTGTGAACAAAATAACTGAAAGTAGGTAAATAACCATTGGTTTTCCACAAATTACGCAAGTTAACACCGCTCGAATAATAAGTCAGATCCATATCTTCAAATTTGGGCCACCATTCACTTTCGCTCCCGTTAAGAATTGTAAAACTACGCTGATGATTTTTATTTGCAGAATCGCCCATTAAAAGTTTATTGGGACTTATGGCAGTACGCAATCTTTTATGAAAATTATACAATCCAATTCCAAATTCATTTTTACCATTGAAGGAACCGCCATCCACTAAGCCATCACCATTCGTATCAAATCCTCTAATATTTGTATTTGCCGATGTAGGAGTACTGTAACATAAATCAAAGTCAAGTCCATCAAAATTCTCCAACTCACCACCGGGAGCAAAGTAAGCAGTAATTTTATCGTATAAAATATCGACATTGGGTTTGTTTTGTTTGTCTTTCGGACAGGTTGTAGAAAAATTTATTGTCCACGAAATAGCACCAGTACCAGGGTATCCCCAATCCCAGTAAGCATATGATGCAGCCCAGACTTTGTTGGCAAGAAAAGTTTTTGCAGAAGTGTTATATTTAGCTCTGATAACTTTAATTGTACTATTGGTTGTATTTACTTCTGTACATTTAACTTGCTCACATATATTCCAGTTAGGTTTGTTATCAGTACCAATTTCACATAAGGCAATATCATCGTTTGTTTTATATAAACTTGGGATTGTAACCGGAATTATTGTTTGAGTTGCATTTATATCGGAAGTTATTTTTGAACCTTCAAAATAGACCCAATGACCATCATAAAAATCGGAACGAGTAAACGGATCGTATCGACATGGAGCCTCAGCAACAACACTACCTTGAATAAAAAGATAAGTAAATTTTTCAGGATGTCTTCTTTTAAAATCTACAATCTTCATCCAAATATTTGATGGACTACATATTCCATTTAATTTCATCAACTCGTTGTCGAGTTGTTGCTCCGACAGTGATAAATTGTTAATAAAATCGCGTACATGTTGCCAAAACATAAATGATTTTGGATAACCGGCTTTGTTAATTTCTAATTGTTCAGTTGGATTTATAGCATTAAGAATCAAAACAAAGGAGATAAGAAATATTAAGATAGACGAACGTTTCATTATATTTTATTATGTTATAATATTGCCTATCTTATTAAAATTGATTACAAGAAGATACATTCTGATGTCATTGATTCTTGTTATACCTTCGTAAATTTGGAATTCCTTATCCAATTTTCATTGTCAGAAAATAATATTTGTTTCAAAAAAAACTCTTATTCTTTCACTAAAAACAATCCATCGTAAGGTGCCAAAGTAACTTCGGTAACTACTTGTCCGTTGTTTGCCACTTTATCAAGATTTCCTGCTATCCGGCGATATTTACCTTTTAAATCTATAGTTTTCGAAACAGAACTGGCATTTGCCAATACAATTCCGTGTTCAAAATCGCGGCGGAAAATTTCAGCTCCACCTTCGTACAAACCAAGTTGATCGACCCAAATTGGAGTTAATTCCATTCCAACTTCGAAAGTCAGTGTTGTATTCTCTTCTTTTTCTTGCTTCCAAGAAATAACATGTTTATTCCAGCCCGGAGTTATAAAAATATCCTGCGCATATGAACCACATACTATCCTAATTTTACGTGCAGAAACCTCGCTGTTGATAGCAAAGCAAATGGTATATTCTTTTTTAGCCAGTAATGTCAAAGAGCCACAAGAAGCTGATGCTCCATTCATCTGAAAACTTGTATTTGGTTTAACAGGAGTTATCAATAACGATGATTTCCCCTCATAGCTTTTGTTGTTAACTACAGAAGCCGATGCTTTTTTTGTTTTCAGGTTTAACTCATTTGCTAACTCAAAATCGCCAAAAGTCAAAATATTCATTTTTTTTGCAAATTTCGAAGCATCATAAATACGTTGATAAGCTCCTAAAGCTTTCCCAAGCCATTTATCGTTTTTAAGTATATCAATAGTATTTGTTTTAGGAACAGATTTTCCAAAATTTTCACCTTTTTGAATGTAAACTGCATCTTCATCAAAGTAGTGAAATGCATCGTCGAAACCGTTTTGATTACTAAACCAGGCTCCATCAAAAAGCATAGTCATTGCATACGAAAAACGGACTGGTTCATTGCGAGTTTCTCCCGATTTTCCGGGATAAATAGCACTCGCTTCTTTTCCTTGTAAATCTGATACTCGCGGATAAATTTCTCCTTTAGCAGTTTGAGCTTTCATGCCTGAGAAATAAAAATTAAAGTATTTATAGTTTTTTGCTTTAGCGCCGTCTTCGCCAAATTGATGCGACCAGGCTGCTTCCATCTGTGTTCCATTATTAGGTAAGATGCCCCAACTTTCAGCAACACCACCTAAAATTACAGCGTTTTTTCGACCTTTTTTATCAAGATTTGAACGAACACGTTGGTAAAAAACTTCTAATCCTTCGCCCCAATGATTAGTGCCATCAGCAGCAAAACCCCAGTCGGATTTACCATCATTATCTAAATCAGCATTTCTGTTTTTTATCCCTCCACCATCAATAAATGCATTTGGATCAGCATCATACAAAATACCATCAACCTGAACTGTTGTTAGTTTGCCATCAGGGTCTTCGTCATAATTTTCAGCTAACCAGTCGGCTAAGGCTTCGCAAGCCCGCTTCCGATTTGCATCTTTAGGACATGCTGTTGAATGGTTATAAACCCAATTTTTGTTACCAGCTCCGTTTCCAGCTTGATGCATGGCTAAAACAGATCCGGCGGGCCATTCAAAAATTTCGCTTTTATATCCACGTTCATCAATTATCATTTTACCATCAGTTGTTTTAGTTATGCGTAGATGCTCTGCTTTACTCCAGTCGGACTTTGCCTGACGAACTACATAATAATGTGAACCAACTGAAATATTTTCTGCATTTTCAACTGAGAGAGACTGATTTATATCTTTACCTATTGAAACATTTAATATGGTAAAGGGTTTATAAGCCCAATGTCCTGCAAAAAACTGATTGTTTGCTGTTGCCAGTCCTGTTGTATTAAATGGATACCCGTTGCCTTGTTTATCAGGAGCATCCAGTGAACCTTGCCATGCCTGTGGACTGAAAATTCGCAGCAATGAAAGATTTGGATTGATTGCCTGTGCTTTAATAATAGTTTCTACATTCAAAATTTTCGCACAAATCAAATCGTAGCAAGCCATTTGTTCAGGAGTTATTTTACCATTTTTGATGGAACCAATACTCCTTCGCGGATAACTATCGATGCCTGAAAACTTATTGGTTTGAACCCGAACTGCTTTGTTAACTGATGGTTGGTCTTCAAGCCAGTCTAATTTTTGAGCAGATAATTGCGAAATAAACATCAAATTTAGTAGTAATAATACTGATGCGATTAGCCTGAAGCTAATAAGTTGTTCTTTAAAAAATGACATAATAATTGTAGTTTTTAATTTTTAATAATTTTAATATATTTCATTCCGTTTGAACCTGAAAGTTTAGCAAAATAGATTCCGACAGGACTATTTGCTAATTGAGTAACTTCTACACTTGACTTGTTTACAACGTTTTGCGAACAAATTAACACACCATTACTATTGTAGAGATCTAATTTTCGAACATCGATATTGGGTATTAAAATACTAAAATTATGATTAAATGGATTTGGATAAACTGTTATTTGTAGTTCATTAATCTCTTCTACATCTGTAGTTGATTGATTTATTAAAAACAATCCATCATGTGCAGGGATAGTAACTTCGGTAACTACCTGACCATTATTCACTATAGCATCTAAATTACCCAAAATACGTTTATACGGTTTACCCAACACATACGTTTTTGGTGAATAGCTTGCATTTGCCAAAATAATTCCATTATCAAAGTCACGACGTAAAACATCTGCAGAACCTGTATATAAACCGAGTTGATCAATCCACACTTTAGTAAGTTCGGCTCCTACTTCAATTTTTAACCCTGAACTTACACCATTTTTCTCTTTCCAACATAATACGTGTTTGCTCCAACCCGGAGTTAAAAATAATTTTGATGTAAGTGACCCGATAGTAACCCTGATAATGCGACTTGGAGCATCACTATATGCTGCAAAGCACAATGTGTATTCCTGATTCAATGTCAAAGAAACAGCAGGTGCAGTTACTTTTGAACCAGATAATTGTAAATTAGTATTTGGTATTGTTGGGGTTATCAGCAACGAAGCACTTCCTTCGTGTTTCTTATCAGTTACACGGGTTACAGTTGCTGCTGTTGTTGTCCAGCCACTTATAGAAGATTCAAAATTTCCATTTGTAATTTTATTATTAGCGGTCGCAAAAGTTATCGCATCATAAATGCGTTGGTATTGTCCTTTGGCATTACCCAGCCATTTATTATTTGCCCGAATGTCAGTTGTGTTAGATATTAAAACTGACTTACCATAATTTGCTCCTTGCGTGTAAACAGCATCTTCGTCGAAATAATGAAAAGCATCTCCGAAACCATTTTGATTCGAAAACCATGCGCCATTAAACATCATTGTCATAGCGTATGAGAAACGAACTGCCCTATTATCAGATGGACCGGTAGTACCATGATATAATGCACTTGCTTCTTTTCCCTGTACATCAGTTACACGTGGTCCGATAAAACCATGTCCTGTTTGTGCTTTCATACCGCTCATATAAAAAGGAACAAAATCATAAGCATTTGCACCTGCTATAGCTCCATCTTCGTCAAATAAATGCGACCAAGCAGCTTCCATTTGAGCTCCGTTATTTGGTAACACGCCATACGATTCTGCAACACCACCTAATATCACCAAATTGTTTCGTCCCTTGTCATCAATTCCATCTCTAACTCTTTTATAAAATAATTCTAATCCTTCGCCCCAAAAATTAGTGCCATCTATATCATAACCCCAATCGGACACGCCATCATTATCCAAATCTGTATCACGGGTATTGATACTACCACCATCAACAAAAGCAATCGGGTCTGCATCGTATAGAATACCATCCACCGATGCACTGAACTGACTACCAGTTCCTGTCTTATCATAATGGTTAACTAACCATGCTGAAAGAGCATCATTCATCTTCTTTCCATTGCTATCTTCCGGACATTCTGTTGAAAGATTGTAAACAAATAATTCTTTTTCTGGTCCGTTTCCCGTTGTATGCTGAGCAATAACCGAACCTGCAGGCCAAGCCTTAGCTGTACTTTTGTACCCACGTTTATCAAGTGTTAATATGGAACCAATTTTAGTCACATATACATGTTCAGCATCTGTCCAATCGTTTATAGAAGGACGGATCACACAATAAGTACTGTCTTGGATTTTAGAAGTAGCACTTACAGTCATAGTGATTCCTGCTGCAGATGTAATCCCTGCACTTAAAGTTGTATAAGGCTGATATGCCCAATGGCCTGAAAATACCTGATTGTTGGCTGTTGATGGTCCGGATGTGTTAAAAGGATATCCATTGGTTTCTACATTAATATCATCGTTAAAACCTTGCCAAGCTTGCGGACTGAAAATGCGAAAATACGATAAATTGGGATTAATCGCCTGAGCAGCGGCAACAGTAGCTGATGTAGGCTTCTGACATACGATATCAAAACAAGCTAATTGTTGAGCAGTTAAGCCTTTCTTTAAAGATCCCGTACTCTTACGGGGATAACCTGTGAGATTTGTAAACTTGTTAGTTTGAACCCGAGTGATTTTATCAGTTGGGGGTTGATCTTCTAACCAATCCAACTTTTGAGCCGATATTGTTACTGACAGTAACAAGAAAAATAAGAAAACGATAAATCCAAATCGATTAAAGACTAATTTTTTGTCAAGAGATTTCATTTTTTGTTTGTTTTTATTAAAGAATTAATTGAATCAAAGCTAAATTTTAAATAGATTCTTCATAAGTCAAAATATATATAAATTGTGGACAGTAAAAAATGTGTTGTAAAACATAAAAGTAAAATATTTTCAATCTTTTTATGCAATATAAAGTGTCAATTGATTATGAAAATAATTGAATATTAACTCTTTTGTGAGCAATTAGAAAAATGAAGAGTTTTAAAAAATATACGCTTTTGTTTGTAACTACACAGAGGCTGGAAAAGCCATTTTGGTACTCTTAAGCAATAAATGACTTTAAATAAGTTTTAAAATGGATAATTTAGAACCATGCATTAATGTGCAGCAACGTAATGAACTGCGACTATAACCGGACATACTTACAGAGTGCATCGAGACAGGAAAGCAAATTATGCTCCCTATTCCCGCAATTAAGGCAGTTAATATCTAATTTTATGTGTAGTTCTTTGAATTTTCCGATAAAAACTGTTATATTTGTAAAATGTTTATCCATTTCTTATAGTTTCATCTGCTCGATGATTGTTAAAATTAAGAATCGAAAAATAATTGAAATAATGTATAAATTGCAGATTATCAAATATAGTCATTACTTTCTTTAGCCTTATTTGTTGCTTTGGGATTTTTGGCGAATGAAATTTTTTATACAAACAAAGTGTGTTCAGTACCATCGAAATGAATGGTAAGTTTTGCCATGATAGTCACACTGCTTATTAATAATTTTTTTGAGAGTTTTATTTGTTTTGCTTATTCAAATCCAATTTCAATCAATAAAATTAATAAAACATTTTTCTTAAGTTAAAAAAACTATCTTTGCAATTTAAAACCAAATATTCGCAAAAACAAAGTATGATTCACTGACTATACTTAGTAATGCTTTGTTTATCTATCATTTACAATTATGTAACGGGGTTAAGGTAAAGCACAATATGTAGCTTATTTCAAATTAATAATAAAACGCAATGAAAAAAGGAATTCTAAGAAGAACATTTAGTTTAATTATTTTATTTTCTGCAATTTGCAGTTATCAGATTTTTTCTCAAGACAAATTATCACTTATTTTGCAAGAAGAAGTAGCTCGTGAATTTGAAGTTTTAAAACTACAAGAAATACCTGTTTACTATATTGCTTATAGAGTCGATGATGTCAAAAATTATCAAGTAAATGCCCAATTTGGGACATTAACAAACTCATCAACGAACCAAACCAGATCATTAACAATTTCAATTCGAGTTGGAACTCCCCAGTTAGATAATTTCCACAAATTGAGAGATAAAACAGATTATACATCCTTCAGTAGAATTCAACTATCAACTGAAAATAATCCTGATGCAATAAAGAGTTTGATTTGGAAAGCTACAAATGACGCTTACCAAGAAGCAATTTCAAAATTCTCAAAAGTAAAAACCAATGTTGCTATTAAAGTTGAGGAAGAGGATAAAGCTGCAGATTTTACTATGAATGCTCCTTTAAAATTTGAAGAAGAACCATTAAAAAATGATTATATAAAATTTGATACTAAAGATTGGGAAAAACGATTAAGAAAGTATTCGGCAGAATTTCTTAAAGATGAAGACATATTTTATGGCGAAACGAATATAAATTATGAAATACTTCGCAAGTATTTTGTTAGCAGCAAGGGTGATAATATTGTTCAGAACAACACGTCTGTAAATTTATATGTTCAAGGATTTATTAAATCAAAAGACGGTATGGAAATGCCTTTATACAAATCTTTTTTTTCTTATCGCCCTGATTTGCTACCATCCGACAACGATATTATGAAGCAAACTGAATTATAGGTTAAAAACTTAACCGCATTAAAAAATGCACCCGTAGCCGATCCTTTTTCTGGTACGGCATTGCTTTCGGCAGAGGCTGCAGGCGTATTTTTTCACGAGATTTTTGGACATAGAGTTGAAGGACAACGGATGAAAAGTGAATTTGATGGACAAACTTTCAAGAAAAAAGTAAACGAGTTAATTTTGCCCAAAGCATTGAGTGTATATTGTGATCCACTTCAAAAAACTTTCAATGGTATTGCACTAAACGGTTACTACCAATATGACGATGAAGGTACAAAAGCAGAAAAAGTGAACATTGTAGAAAATGGTGTTTTAAAAAATTTTCTAATGTCACGTTCTCCTATCAAAGGTTTTCCGGCTTCCAATGGTCATGGTAGAGCCCAGGCGGGGTTACAACCAATTTCGCGTCAGTCAAATTTGGTGATTGAGACATCAGATTCAAAAACCACAAAAGAACTTCGTGATGAACTTATACGACTTGCTAAAAATCAAAAAGCTGAATATGGCTATTTGTTTCAGGAAGTTACAGGTGGGTTTACTACTACCGGAAGATTTATGCCAAGTGCTTTTAATGTGACTCCAACATTAGTTTACAGGGTTTATGTTGATGGTCGTGCTGACGAATTAGTTCGAGGGGTAGATTTAATAGGAACACCATTATCCATGTTTTCTCAAATTGATATGGCAGGTGGAGATAAAGGTGTATTTAATGGTACTTGTGGAGCTGAGTCGGGGGGTATACCGGTTTCGTGTTGTAGCCCAACAATATTGGTAAAGAATATTGAAACACAAAAAAAAGCCAAATCACAAGTCCGTCCTTACATTTTAGCAAGACCTAACGACAAAAATTAAACTAAGGAACATGAAAACATTAAAATTTCTATTTATTACCGTGATTTATAGCACAATAAATTATGCACTTTTTGCACATGCTAATAAATCTGAAGATTTAATTTTCAAAGCATTAAGCGATGAAATGAATCGCAACTTGACTAATTTAACCTTAAATAACAATAAACCACCCTTTTTCATTGCAAATTATTACAATGATGGACAAGTATATTTTGCAAATGCGTCGTTGGGAGCAATTATTCAATCAAAAGAAAACCCCTTAAAAAATGCTTCATTTAGGTTGTTGGTTGGCAATTACAAGCTAACCGATGAAAATTTTCAAGATGGATCACGCAACTTCGGATCAGGGGGTCCAAGATTAGCAATTCCTTATGATGCTGATTATTTAGCTATTAGGCGATTTTTCTGGTCGATGTTAGACAAATTGTACAAATTATCTATCGAAAAATACAACCAGAAGTTAACAGCTATTAAACAACAAATTGCTGACAATAATAAGGTTCTTGATGACTATACACAAGCAAAACCAATGGTTTTTTTGGAAGATGCTACAGTTTTAAAAGCAGATAAAGTATTCTGGGAGAGATATATCAAAGAAATTTCGTCCATTTTTAAAAAATATCCCAAAATCCAAAGTTCTACTGTAAATCTTTTGTTTGTGAATTCAAATTGTTATTTAATAAATAGCGAAGGGTCAAAAATAAGAAATAATTTAAGTATTGCCGGTATTGCTGTAAACGCAAGTACACAAGCGGATGACGGAGAAATACTTAACGACCATATTTTAAAATTTGCCAAGCTAAATTCACAATTACCTACTTTAGAGGCATTGGCAAAAGAAGTTACAAAAATGGCTGAAGATCTTAATAATCGTTGTACAGCATCAGTAATTAAAGAGGCGTACCAAGGTACAGTAGTTTTTGAAGCAGATGCTCTTGCCGAGTTGTTCAATATCAAGCTGTTTGGAAACAATGGCTTAATAAGTTCGCGTGAGCCAATTTACGCATTAGCTTCGGCAAAGGGCATGAGTAACAAAATTCAAAATAAAATTGGAAAACGAATTTGTAACGAAAATATTTCAATTATTACCGAATCAAAAACCAATAGTTTTGAAAATACAACACTGATTGGCGCATTTAATATAGATGCAGAAGGAGTACAACCAAGCAATGATTTAAAACTTGTGGACAAAGGAATTTTAAATACATTGTTAAGTGATAGAGTTCCAAGCTCCAAAATTAATGAGTCGAATGGGCACTTAAGATTCAATTTAATGGGTGGATATACAAAATCACCTGGAGTAATTAATATTAAGTTTTCAAATGGAGAGAATTATGGCGCACTTATAAAAAATGTAACCTTAGAAACTAAAAAAAACGGTCTTAAATATTATTATATTATCCGAAAACTTGAAACTTCAAATTTTGCAAAGTTCTTTCAACCAGGTAGTTCTGGTCTCCCAAAGCCAGTTGGCATTTATGAAGTTTCGATAAAAACCGGTGAAGAAAAAATGGTTAGATGTGCCAATATTAGTGATTTTCCAATGCTTTCATTCAAATACGTTTTGGGAGGAACTGACGAACAAATACCATATAACTTTTTATCAAATCAACAAATTCCCGTTTCATTTATTGTACCAAAAGCAATTGCATTTAACGACATAAGTATTGAAATAGACAATTCACCAAAAGCAAAACTGCCTATAGTTTCTAGTCCGATAGCTGCAAAATAATCTCTTTTAAATTGCAATTAATGTATGAATAATTTTAGCAATTCAGACCATTAATGAGGGCGTATTGGATTGATATTGGTCTCAATTTAGGTAAAATGGTTGGTTCAAATATAAAACATAATCATTGCCTTACTTCGACATTGGGACTTCCAAAAATGCAAATTTTTAATCAGATTGCTCTATTTGAAATAGAGATTCCATATTTTTGCATTTATGAAATTCTCATCAAAAGTTAATAAGTAGATAAATACAAGATGCTATTCCAAAAGCTGACTTCAAATAGTATATCATTAGATTTATTTCTGGATGTTATGACCATAGTTTTTTATAATTGTGTAAAACTTTGAACAGTTTCACTTTGATTGTAGTTATTGTTTTAGAAATACTTATCACTTTGTCAACAATAAGGTCTATTACTTTAAGCTTCAATAACTTATCCTGTTCTTTTTAAACCTTTTATGCTATAAAACAGTTACAAACATAAGCCTCTATCCTACATGCACTAAATTGAAACATTGGTTTGAGTATATCGTTCCTATAGTAACTGTAAATGCATTTTCTACAACCTACAATCCATGATATTGTTCATAAAACTCTTTAGCTGAGAGTGTAGTATTTGTTATTTATCCTTTTAGTTTATCCCATCTTTAATCATAACGAACTTTTTGTTGATAAATAACTACATTTTAGATTATTAGATTTTTTATAAGAATTTATTGTATACACGTATATTGATGTTTTCCATGTTGATATTGCCACTTTATTATTAAAAAAACATGAGAGAACACAAATTTACTCTAATGATTATTTTTTTCTTTTCGTGCTAATTTAAATCAATTCAAATCAAATCAAAAAATCTAAAAACAGCATTATATTACTATTGTAAAGCAAATTTCAAACACATTAAATAATAACCTAACACTACATAATTCTACTTTGACAGATTAAAGATTAATTTTCAAGGAAAGAAATTTAAAAAGAATAGCAACTCGGATTTAACGAATAAGGCAGATTAAAACTGATATAAATTGAAAAAAATTGAAAAAAAACAGATATAATTCGGATTTAAATTTTGACAAGTCAAAATTAGGATGAAATAAAGATACATTATAACTTCTATCTGCAAATTTCTTTTTTGAAATTTTTTAATCGGTGTATAAATCAGTAATCATATCAAAAAATAATCCGCTAAATCCACGTTATTATTTCGTTTAAAATAAAGCTGTCAAAGTAGAACTTATTAGCTATTTTGAATCATTAAGTTATTTAAATTGTTTTTTTTCAATCTCTTAAAAAACTCAATATTATTTCAAGATTGTTTTGTGTGTTCTAATTTCTTTTTTGCACCAAACTAAAAAAAAATGTATTTTTGTACCCCGAAAGCCCGAATAGGAAAACACCTTATATATAAAATCACACTACATTGGAAGAAGATATACAAATATGGGATAGGTTTAAGTCAGGCGACAAAAGTGCTCTGTCTGAAATTTATTTTCAGCATTTTGATGCTATGTTCCAATATGGAATACGCTTTAAGAATGACCCTGAGTTTATTAAAGACTCAATTCAGGAGGTTTTTATAAAAATTATTCAGGCTAAAGAACGTTTGAATACCACCAACAATATCCGCTATTATTTATTAAAAGCATTGAAAAATGCAATGATAAAAGAGTTAACCAAAAGCAATAAAATAGATTATTTTGAAGAACATCCATTAAAATTTGAAGGTGTTTTTTCATTGGAAGAAGAGATGGCAGATAAAGAAAAAGTGAGCTCAAAAGAAAAAATGCTTGTAAATGCTTTAGGTAGTCTTAGTGCGCGTCAACGAGAAATTATATATTTACGTTATGAGTGTAGTATGGAATATGAGCAGATATGCAATATTATGAAATTAAAAAATGATTCGGCTCGTAAGTTGGTATTTCGTGCTATCGGTTCATTAAAATCGATGCTCGATGGAAAAATAGATCATTTAACGATTTTATTCCTTTTTCTATTTAGTTGATAAATAGGATAAATCACTCCCATAGCGTTGTTTTTAAAATAAAATGTGTTTTATAACACATTTAAGGCTGTCCACAATTTCAATCATTTGTGACTTACTGTTTTTCTTTTGATAATTGAATTATGAAGTTTTTTTTAACTAATGTTTTAAAAAATCGTATAAACTATTCATATTTGTTTAAAATGAAAACATTCATCTCTACGGTACTTCTGTTAAGTATTTTTAGTGCAACTCACGCACAGTATGGTACGCCTCCAGTAAAGGCTCCTTTCGAAAAAATTGATACCTATTGTATAAACGATTGGTGGAATCTTGCAAAATCGATAAAAAATAATCCAAAAAAAATCATTGATGTAGATGTACCTCGGGATCAGGTTATTTGTTTCGGTATTTACACCACTCAAAACAAAGTGATGAAAATGACAGCACAACTTTTTCCATTGTATCCAAACGAAACACGTACTGTACGTTTGGAACTTTTTAAAAACGGTAATTGGGTAGAAGTGGCAAAATCGAAAGTGAATGACTTAGGCTGGTCTGCTTTATTAAGAGTTGAAAAATGGGACGAAACCAAAGATGTAAAGTACCGTTTGCGACATGGACAAAAGGCATTTTACCAAGGCTTGATACGAAAACAGCCAACCTATAAAAACGAAATTGTAGTGGCATCGCTAAATTGTAATTCAAATAGAGAGCGTGATCAGCGTGCTGAGTTTACACGAAATGTTAATTATTTTAATCCCGATTTAGTTTTTTTTGCAGGAGACCAAAGTTACGATCATACCGAACATACTGCAGCGTGGCTTCTTTTTGGTCTTCAGTTTCGCGAGTTGTTTCGTAATCGTCCTTGCATAACAATTCCCGATGATCATGATATTGGTCAGGGTAATCTCTGGGGAGAGGGTGGTAAAATAGCTTCCACAGACAAAGGAAATGATGGTGGTTATTTTTATCATCACGAATATGTTAAAATGGTGGAACGTTGTCAAACATCTCATTTGCCCGATGCGTATGATCCGACACCTGTTAAACAAGGTATTGGGGTTTATTATACAAGCATGAATATAGGTGGCATCGATTTTGCAATTATCGAGGACCGCAAATTTAAAAGTGGCCCCTCTGGCAAAATTCCACAACAAGGACCGCGTCCCGACCATGTACGTGATCCTGAATACGATCCAAAATCGATTGATTTACCTGGTTTAGAATTACTCGGTTCACGTCAGCTTAAATTTCTCAAAGAATGGGGCAAACAATACAAAGGAGTTTCTATGAAATGCGTTCTTTCACAAACAGGCTTTGCGGGCTCTGCACATCGTCATGGTGAATTTGAAAATTACTTACAAGCTGATCTCGACTGTAATAGCTGGCCTCAAACAGGACGAAACGAAGCTTTACGTGCCATAAAGGCTGCCGGAGCTATGCATTTAGCTGGTGATCAACATATTGCAACTTTAGTTCAGAACGGTATTGATAACTTCAAAGATGGACCTTTTACATTTGTAGCACCAGCTATAGTAAATACAGTTTATAAACGTTGGTGGTATCCTTTGGATGAAAAAGCCGGAAAAAACAAAGAACCTAAAAATCCATTACCATTTACAGGTGACTATCTTGATGGCTTTGGAAATAGAATTACTATGCATGCGTATGCTAACATAGAAGGAGCTGATAATCTTCGCGAAGGTTTTGGTATTGTTCGATTCAATAAAAAAGCTAAAAGCGTAACATTCGAAAGTTGGGACAGGTTTACAGATGTAACCAAAGCCGGTGTAAAACAGATGCCCGGTTGGCCACGTACTATACGCCAATCCGGTTCGGGTCAGAATATCACTTGGAAAATTGATCCTTTAAAATAGTGTAAATAAATGAAAAGGAATTGGTTGATTGTTGTTTTGATTATTGTATTGGTTGCGGCTTTGTATTTTATCGAGTTTAGTAAAGTAAGTAATGATAATGTTGGAAATATGCCAACGTTGGACAATCTACAAACTGATGAGATTAATAAAAACTGGGATGCATTTTATAAAGTTAGAGCAACAATTATCGATGGTCAAACAGCCAAATTTTCTATTCCAAAAGAATTAAAAGAACTTGAAGGGAATGAAATCAATCTTTCGGGAGCAGCGGTTTTTTTTGGAAACGGTTGCGAAATGGTTAATGACTCTACAACCAAAATCATGTCATTCTTTTTACTTCCAACTTTAGGTTTGGCTCAGGCCTGCGTTATAGACCCCCAAGAGGCCATGCGCTGGACTCTTATGGTAAATTTGGATAAGCCATGGAAATTGAGCCGAAATGAGATGATAAATACAGAGGTAATAGTTAAAGGAAAATTTAAAATTGACACATCAAAACCCTACGATGCAGCTTTTTTTGTTGAGAATGCAACTGCAAAACTAAAGTAAGAATATGTTAAACACTCTATTCAATACCTTACTCGAATCAGCTCCTTACATTGTATTGGGGTTTTTAATCGCAGGGATACTCAAGTTTTATGTACCTCAAAATGTGTTACAAAAACAGGTGGGTGAAAAATCTCCATTAGCACTTTTAAAGTCAGTTACCATTGGAAGTATTTTACCTTTGTGCTCTTGTGGTACAATTCCACTTGGTATAGGGTTGTTCCGAAGTGGTGCAGCAATGGGCAATATATTTGCATTTATGATTTCTACACCCATTCTTTCGCCTGTATTAATTGCGCTTGCATTATCATTTTTGGGTTTAAAACTAACTTTTACATTTGTTATTGTAGCTGTTGTTGGATCGTACACCATAGGTTTTATTGCCAATCGCCTTTTTAAATCTCCAAATGACAATGAAAAAGGTATAAGTTGCAAGAAAGAATATATGGTTGATGGCAAGGAAAAAAAACAGTCGAAAAACAAGTTTTTCAAAACCCTTAAATGGTCATTTTTCGAATTGGGCGCCGATGTTAGTGTCGATATTACTATTGGTTTAAGCATTGCAGCATTATTACTTACTTTTCTACCAATGGAATGGATTTCATCGTGGTTAGGTCAACAGGATATTTACACGCTTCTTTATGTAATATTATTAGGTATTCCGGTTTATGCTTGTAGTATTCCATCCATTCCGGTTGTGCAAGGTCTTTTGCTCTTGGGAGCTTCTCCTGGGGCAGCCGTTGCTTATATGATAGCCGGACCTGGAACTAATCTGGGTGAATTAAACGCTATCCGTCGGTCAATGGGACTAAAACCATCAGTGTTTTACGCTTTATCGCTTTTTATTATGGCATTGGTGGCAGGTATAGTAACCGACCAGCTTGTTTTTCCCGATTACCAATACCATGCTTACCGCGTTCAGGGCGAATTGATTGTACAACAATGTTGTGTTCCAATAATTTTTGGTGAAGGAATAAATCCAACGGGAATGTCGCCTCAAATACCAGTTTGGCATTGGCCTTTTGGAATAATATTGTTTGGAATAATTATATATGGTATTTATTCAAAATCAAAACATTTTATTGTCAATCCATGCCGAACATGCAATTGGAAGGTATATAACAACGATGGATTCTGTGGTTCGAAATGCCATGTAAGAAGAAATTACGATCTGCTACGAAGATTTATTCCGCGAAAATAAAACAAAATATGTTTTATAACACATTTTAATCTGTCCACATTGTCAATTGTTTATGACTTACTGCAAGTAAAAAAGTTGATAATGAAACACACTCACAACTTCACAACAGGATTTCAGATAGAACTTCTAGGTGGTTTTTTGGGAAATTCAATATGCGTTCTATCTGCCAAAAAAAAACCGTATAATATACTTTTTATTGCAGTCGATGATTTAAACTACTATGTTGGATTATTGGGTAGTCATCTGCAAACCAAGACTCTAAATATGGATAAATTAGCAGCCGAAGGAGTTGTCTTCGAACTGGCTAATTATTCTGCAGTATTGTCAAATCCTTCGCCTTCTTCGCTTATTACATGTTTCAGAGCAAATGGGATTCTAAACACATCAGGCGATTCAAATTTTGATTGGGGTTCAACATGCAATACACTCAAAGAAACGCCAGACTTTGGTAATGCAATGTGGGAAGCTTACGAACTGAACAAAGAACATGACAAACCTTTTATGATTGCATGTGGTTTTTTAAGTCCACATCTGCCTTTGTTTGTGCTTCAGCAATTTTTTGATAAATTTCAGGAAGATTACATGATTTTACCTTCCATTAACGATAATGTTTTAAATGATATTCACGGAAATTTAAAACCATCTGTTGATTATCAGAAAACCTTACAATACTTTAAACGAAAAACTGCATTACAAGCATATTTAGACTGTATAAACTATACAGATACTTGTGTTGGGGTTCTTCTTGATGCATTGCGAAATAGTAAATATGCCGAAAATACAATCGTAATTTTTTGGGGTGATCATGGTTGGCATTTAGGTGAAAAGCTTCGGTATAAAAAATTTACACCATGGAAAGAGGCTTGTAGAATGTCCTTAGTTTTAAAAGTACCTGGGAATATTAAGGGGAATTGTCTATGCAAAGTACCTATAGATTTATACCCCACTATTACAGAACTTTGCGGATTGCCTGATAATACGAACAATGAGGGCGAAAGTTTACTTCCATTGTTAATGAACCCCGATAACAAACAGAGTTCCTTGACGTGGACTATACAGGATGGTCAATCAGTGCGTAATGAATATTTTCGATATATACAACCTACTTCCGGTGAGGAATTATTCGACCATAGTGTAAATGATATGGAATGGGAAATACTAGTTAATAATCTGCTTTATGCTTTTATAAAAAACTGTATGTCGTATATGACTGACTGTTTGAAGTTTCAACTCAATTTGGAACCTTGCACACCAATTCGAAAAAATAAAATTCCTGATGTGATGCATGCCGAAAAATTTGTCAGAGGTGGCAAAAGAGTTGGCTACCATGATAGTAATTCGACAAACACGGGTGGTAAATATAGAAATTCAGAAGTTGTTGATATTCATGCATCCAGTGATGGTGGAAGTAGATTCTGTGTCAATTCTACTACAGCCAACGAATGGCTTGCATTTATATCCGACACCATAATGCCCGGAAAATATTTTTTACAAACCTGGGTTTTAAATACCCAAAGTGGTGGTACAATTGAAGCAACTTTGAATGAACAAACGAATACTTCAATATCTGTTCCCGTTACACCAGAATGGCAAACAATTACTAGTGATACGCTAACACTTAAATATGGTAATAAAACATATTTACAATTTCGGTTTTCGAAAAGTGGCTTTACAATCAACTATTTTGAATTTGAAAAAATTGGCAAATTGCCAACAGGTTTACCAAAAACAAAAAACAATACAACCATTATAAATCCAAACTCAGCCATTGGAACAATATATCTCAATGTTTTTGAGTTTGATGCTGATTTAACTGTTTCATTGATAACAGTCAATGGAAAAGTGCCTTGGAAATCGGGTAAAATTACCGAAGCGGTTGAAATATTTATTGATTCTTCGTGACCTGATGGTATTGTTTTGGCATTCATTCAGGTAAAAAATACAAATCGGAAGTGCAAAATATAATTATTAATTTTAATAAATAAATCAAATATCTTATGAAAAAAATTGTATTATTTAATTTTTTATTTTTCTTTACATGTTCAGTTTTGTCAGAGACGTATACATTGGAAAACAATTCTATTTTTTTTCAAACTAATGGAAAACATATAACATCATTGTACGATAAAAAAAGGTGTGTTCAACATATAGCAAGTTCTAAAGATTCAGTGAGTTTTTTTGCATTAAGTTACGTAGACAAAACTAAATTTACACCAAGAAAACCAGCTATTGACGCTTCAAAATTTACTTTAAGTGTTTTGACACATAATGAAAATGAATTGAAATTTAAATTGGAATATACATGGAAACAATCCATTATTAATGTAAAACCTCATGTAACTGTTATAGTAAAATTCGTATTGAGTTCAAATGCTGAAATAATTTCACACATTAATGTTGAGTTAAATAATGATTCACTTGTTAGTGGGGTGGATTTTCCACGTTTCAGAACCTCAAGGAAACTTCTAAATAGCAATGTTTCCAAACTATTTGTAGATCCCATGTATGAAGGTCGTATGCAATCGGTGGAAACTAATTGGTCAAAATATACAAATTTTTATCCTGCAAAACAAGGATTACAAATGTCCGCTATTTTGTCAGATTCAGCCGGCGTTTTACTTAGAACAAATGATACCGTAGGGCACGTAAAATCGTTTGGTTTTTTAAATAACAGCGATAACGAAATTAGCATGGCTGTTCGTCATTGTATGCCTTACGATAGCAGAACTTGGAATGCTAGTTATCAAACCATGATTGGATTATGTGGAAACAGCTGGGAGGATGCAGCAGAAGTATACCGTAATTGGGCAATTAATCAATCCTGGTCGGATACTCTTCTCATAAATAGAAAAGCTGTGCCTGAAAATTATCACAAAACACCCTTAGTTATCAGTTCGGAACTTTACTTAGAAGATAATATATATAATTTGAGGGTTCGACTCAAATGTTGGGCAGGTAAGTATAAGACCAATATTATTTATCGGCCAATTGGTTGGGAAAAATATGGTGATTGGGTAGGTATAGATTATTTACCAACTAAAAATTCAGATAGTAAATTTGAAGTTTTAAATTCAGAATTGAAGAAAGTGGGAATAATTACTGCTGGGTTTATTGAAAGTTTTCATTGGACAAAGTATATTGAAGGTAATATAAAAATAAGCGAAAACCTAGAAAAATACTTCAATGATAATAATGGCAATGAACTTTGCCGAACTCAAATTAATGAAAGTTTATACGTATATGTACATAAGGTTAGAACGGACAATTTTTTATGTAGAGGAACTAGTAGAGGACAAAATTTGTTACCAGATGTAGCTGATGGACTTTTCGAAAGAGGTGTAACTACTATACATAACGATGCTGATCAATTTATGTGTGGTAATGGACCTTGTTATAATACACTACACGGTCATCCAGTACCTTATGGTAGATGGGAAACCGATACAATGATTAAAACCTATAAAGAAATAATAAAAAAAGCAAAAACTAAAAATATTGAAAATTTTTCATTGACAAAAGAATGGCCTTGTGAGATTTACAATATGATTTTAAGTGGTTATCAGGCACGTAATTGGAAGATAGTTTCTTCTGAAAAAAATCAGATTCCACTTTTTGTATATGTTTATCACGATTATATTCCTACAATATACGGTTTATGTGATGCAAATACTTCAAAAGATGTAGAGCAATGCGCTTCAATTATTTACGGACAAATGAATAGTATAGCTTTTTGGAATTCAACAGTCCAAGAACCTAAATCAACTGATAGTGTTTTAATAGATTATTATGAATCGATGAACGACACACATGCTAAAGATTATCTGATGTATGGTCGTTTGCTTAAATCAATTGTTTCATCAGGTACTGGTGCAATTCATAATACCTGGAAAGCTCAAAATGAATCTATTGCAGTGTTTGCAATTGATACAACGGAATCAAATGTTGAACTTAGTTTAAAAGTGCCATTAAAGATGTATGTTTTAGATTTATATAAAGGGAAAACATTAGTATCATCAGTTAATGTTAAACCAGGTGATAGCTATTTATGGACTATTCCAAAGTGGAGATTATGTTCTGCTGTTTTTAAGAAAAAAACAACAAGTATTTTGAAAGCAAATCAGGATTCTAAAATTCTGGATTCAAAAAATCTGGATTCAAAAATTCAGGATTCAAAAATTCAGGATTCAAAAATTAATGTTTTGTTGAATCGCTCTGAGAAAATACTTCGAGTTAATTCGGACGAAACTATTTTACAATGTGAAATGAACCTATATGATATGTATGGAAGGGTTATTGCCAGTACAAAAAATGAAAGTGAAATGAGACTTCATAAAATTCCAAATGGTATATATTTTTTGAAAATCCAGTCTCAATCTCATGCCGATTTTGTCTATAAATTTGTTTTATTTTAATTTTAATAAAACAACTGGTTCTACTACCTTTTGTGTGGGTTGATGGTTAATTAAAAAAATCAAGTAAAAATGGCACATCCCGAGCATCGGGAGATACACATATTTTTTCACAATATAATCACATAGTTTCTTCTCAAAATTTATAGTATCACATAGTTCAATAACTTCGTTATTGTTTTTCATATCAAATTGTAAAGCATCTATTTTATATATTTTCAAAGTAAAAATGTAAAACTATGTGAACATTTATTTTCTTAATTTTTATGACTATGTGTAACTACGTGTATTAATTGTTAATTGTCGTAATACCCACACAAATTCTAGTAGTACCAAAATAATAGAAACAAAATTTTAAAACTATCATTTTTTATGTTTTATAACATATTTATTCTTGTCCACATAAGTATACTTTTTTGACTTAAGTATGTTGTAATTAGTAAAAAAATCAAAATCAAATTAATATGATTATTTTTAAATTCAAAATAAAAAAAATCAAAATCAATTCATTCTTGAAATATACTTTGATTTGTAATTTTTGTTTATTTTCAAATTTAATTGCTTTTTCACAGATGAAGTCTGTTAATGTTACAGCGGATGTTGTAGATTTAGCTGCATACGGATTGCTCGATGTTACAGCGTCGCCTTACTTTGCCGACCCTACTGGACACACTGATTGCACTGAAGCACTTCAGCAAGCTATAATTGATGCGCGAACACAAAAGAAAGCTTGTTTCTTTCCAAGTGGACATTACCTGATAAGTAATACATTAAGCTGCGAAATACCGGTATACAAACTTCCTATAGAAGGTGGTATGCAGGGAAAACTTGAAGATACTTGCGGTAAGTACATGGATGGAGACAATAAAACACAGCATTACTGGCAAAATACTTCAGATAAGATTGTATTAATCGGTTCAAATAAAAATGGCCGTCCAATAATTCATTTAAAACAGGGTGCTGATGGTTTTCAATCTTCTACAAGCCCAAAACCCGTAATAAAAATTTGGGCACAAACTCGTGACGACCGTGAAGGAACAGTTGTCCCTAACAACCCTTGTTTAGTTGCTACTCCAAATTGGGGTATTGAACAGCCGAACATACTCTTTAACTGTGCTTACAAAGGTATCGATATTGAATTGGGTGGTAATCCAGGTGCTATTGGATTACGTTTTAGTGGTTCACAGGGATGTTATTTGATGGATGCTAAAGTATATGCAACAAATGCTCACGCAGGGTTTAATAATTGTCCCGGACAAGGTGGCGGAACTTACAATATTGAAGTAGACGGAGGTGAATATGGTTTGAAAATTGAAAATTTATATCGATTTCCATTACTTGCAGGTTGTAAATTTACAGGACAAACTAAAGCGTGTGTTTATAACCAATATTCCGATTTGGCATGGGTATTTACAGGTTCGTATTTTGAACCGGCAACAACAGGAATTGCTTTTGATTTATCGAATGCTTACAGAACCTATGGTGGGTTATGTTTAGTGGATTGTGCAGCAAAAATTAGCCAAAATTCAGTCTTTGCCAAAACCAAAACAACAGGGGAGAACATAATTCTTGAAAATACTTATTTGAAAGGATTTAATAAATTCAGTACTGTTGATGTTACCGCAATTGACCCTTCGAAATGGACTTTGGTGAAAGAATATTCTTTTTGTAAAGAAGGTTCATTAAATATGATTAATGGCAATACTTCAACATCCACAATATTCAATTCAGAGGATAGTTCAGAGCCTGATATCTTAGCAATACAACGAAAACATTGGACTCCTGTTCCAGCCTTTGATGAACCAGGTGTAGTAAATGTAAGAGATTATGGAGCCTTAGGAAATAATTTTGCAAATGATACACAGGCGTTTAAAGATGCTTTAGCTGCAGGCGATAAGGTTTTTGTTCCCAAAGGGACTTATATTGTAAACGAAGTCTTAACTTTAGGTCTAAATCAGCACTTATTTGGGAATCCGAAAATATATACAGAAATAAAAAATTCTGTCACTACTGCCGATGATGTTAATGCAACTTCAAGTATTTCGTTTCTTAAACCCTTAGAAATATCCTGGAAAGCAGGTAAGGGTGCTTATGTGTTTTGTGAGGGTTCACTTTCATTTTCAGGTAATGGAGGAGGGAGATTTTATGGTATGCCAAAGATCAAAACTATTGGTGGGAATATTGCACCATTATCCATATATTCATATAATGTAGAACGGGGAAATACAAATCCAATGAGTGAAATTAAGAATGCACGAAACATAAATATCTATTATTTTAAAGTAGAAGCGGGTACTGTAAGTAGTGGAAGTGGAAATGATTTTAATACACCCGTAAAAATAACCGATAGTGAAAATATTCGTCTTTATAGTGTAACTGGAGTAACTAAAACAATTGAGGACAGACCAATAGTTGATGTAGTGAACTCTCAAAATGTGATGGTTGCTTTAGTTAAGTCATTAGATACATCCACTTCATCAGCTCCAGCTATTAACGAAACAGTAGGAAATGCCAAGACTTTATTTGAACGGAATAAAGTTCTATGTATGTTTATTCGAAATCAAACAACTGCATTTCCAATAATTAATAACAATAATGTTAAGATTTTTCCAAATCCAATTTCTAATCAGTTTTCATTTAACTCTGATGGTAGCTTCGAAAAAATAGAAATATTCTCCAATCTTGGAGTGAAACTATACGAAAAAGAGATTAAGGGCAACTCGAATCAAACCTTTGATAATCTTGACTTTTTACCTGTGGGAATTCATGTTTTGAACCTTATTGGCAAAAATGAAAAAAATGTAATCAAAATAATGAAATTGTAACATATTGTTCGATAACAATATTCGATAACAATATAAAAAAAAAATTCAATATGAACTTCAAAAAGATTATTTTCTCAATATGTTTATTTTGTTGTGTTTCAGGATTGTATGCGCAATATAATAACTCAGCAACAACCCAAATGGGTTGGCAACTTGCGGCGCAAGCATGGACATTCAAGCTTTTCGCATTTGATGTAGCGTTGGACAAAATGAAAGCAGCCGGAATTACCAATATTGAAATGTATCCCGGTCAAACAATAGGAGCAAATATTACCGGTGATACTAATTACAAATTGGATAAGGAGAAAAGAAAAGAACTGTTGAGTTTGATTCAATCAAAAGGGATGAAACTCCTGAATTATGGCGTGGTAAATTTGAAAACTACTGCTGAATGGGACCAACTTTTTGATTTTGCAAAGGATATGGGTATTAAAACAATTATTACAGAAGCAGATTCTACTTTACTTAATTATATCGAGCCACTTGCACTGAAATATCAGATAAATATCGCGCTTCATAATCACGCTAAGCCATCTATTTATTGGAATCCGGATTTTACAATGAATCAAATCTCCAAACGTAACAAATATATTGGAGTTTGTACAGATCTTGGTCATTGGATACGTTCGGGATTAGACGCTTTGGAATCGTTAAAAAAATACGAAGGTCGAATTTTAGCAGTTCATGCAAAAGATTTGATTCCAGGCGTGGAAGGAAAATTGGGTTATCATGATGTACCATGGGGCACTGGGATAAGTGATTTTTCGGGATTAATGCACGAGTTAAAACGTCAGGGTTATAAAGGATCTATTACTGTTGAATATGAACATCATTGGGATAACTCTTTACCCGAAGTTAAAGAATCTGTCGAATATTTCAATCGATTAACTTCTTGGATGATAAAAGAATGAAAGGCCCCCTACCTCCCCCCAAAAAGGGGTTCAATATTGGCAACTATATTTATAATATTATATAAGGATTAAAAGAAACATTAAATGAATAAAGATATGTATTTACAAGACAAAACTAAATTTGAACCCCCTTTGGGGGGCAAGGGGGTACTGGAAATCAATAGAAAAAAATTGTTTTTTGCAAGCCGCATTGCACTAATTGCTACCGCTATGACCTTTGCTATAAGGGCTGATTTGCTGGGTAATACATTTGGTACAGTTTTTAATTTAAGCAACGAAGAAATTGGCTGGTGTATTGGCACTGCATTTTGGGGTTTTACGCTTGCAATGATATTTGGTGGATTTTTGGTTGATTTACTGGGTATGAAAACCATACTTGTTTTTGCCTTTGTTGGACATTTGGCAGGGGTTGTTCTGACTATATTTTCTAACGGATTTTGGACACTTTTTGGCTCAACTTTGTTGATCGGAATTGCAAATGGTTTTGTGGAAGCAGCTTGTAACCCTTTAGTGGCAACTTTATTCCCTGAAAATAAAACAAAAATGCTGAATGGATTTCATGTTTGGTTTCCGGGTGGAATTGTAATTGGAGGTTTGGCAGCTTATACTTTGGGGCTGATAAACGTAGGATGGCAGATAAAAATGGCAGTTATTATGATTCCAGTTTTTGTTTATGGGTATTTATTTTTAAAACTAAAATTCCCAAAAACAGAAAGAGTAAGTTCAGGAATTTCCTCAAAAGAAATGATAAAAGCTTGTTTAACTCCACTATTCTTGTTTATGGTTTTTTGCATGTTTCTCACTTCGAGCACCGAACTTGGAACCAATCAATGGATTACTGTTTTATTAAGTAATGCAGGTGTGCCTGCCATTTTATTGCTTGTGTTTATAAATGGAATTATGGCTGTTGGACGTTCTTTCGCAGGTCCCGTTGTACACAAACTGAATCCGGCAGGAATGCTGTTATTTTCTTCTGTTGTTGCCGGTATAGGGTTAGTTTTACTGAGTTATTCGAACGGTTGGACAACTATAGTTGCAACAGCTGTTTTTGCAATTGGAGTTACTTATTTTTGGCCTACAATGCTAGGTTATGTTGCTGAATATCTGCCCAAAACGGGCGCATTAGGATTGTCAATTATGGGTGGAGCAGGTATGTTGTCTGTTTCACTTGTTTTACCATTTATGGGGAAAGTTTATGACAACCAGGTTGTAGCATCAATACCAACAACCTATACAGTTTCCGACATTCTGAATGCATTGGAAGGAACAAAAGAATTTTTAATTTTGACTCAGGTAAAAGTTATGGCAGGAGCCGAAACATTAAGGTTGGTAGCTATCTTACCTGCCTTTCTGATAATAGCATTTATATTATTACTAATTTACACAAAAAAACAAAATAAAACACAGCTATGAGGAGAAAACTAAGAATGGGTATGGTCGGCGGATGTCTTTCGTCATTTATTGGTGTTGTGCATCGCATGTCATCAGCGTTGGACAATGAAATTGAACTTGTTGCTGGCGCATTTAATGCCGATGTAGCATTATCCAAGCAAGCCGGAGAAGCTTATTATTTAAAGGATGAACGTGTTTATGGTTCATATCGGGAAATGTTTGAAAAAGAAAAACAAATGCCTGAGGGTGAACGGATTGATTTTGTTAGCATAGTAACTCCCAATTTCTTGCATTTCGATATTGCTAAAATGGCTTTGGAAAGTGGCTTTCATGTGGTTTGCGAAAAACCAATGACATTGACAACCATCGAAGCAGAACAATTAGTGTCATTGGTTGAATCTACAGGACTTATATTTGCTCTAACTCACCCGTACTCAGCATATCCATTGGTAAAGCAAGCAAAACACACTGTTCAGCAGGGCGATTTGGGGAAAATTCGTAAAGTGGTGGTTGAGTATCCACAAGGTTGGTTAGCAACTGCTATTGAATCAAGTGGTAATCAACAGGCTAACTGGCGCACAAATCCGACTAAATCGGGCAAAAGCGGTTCAATAGGCGATATTGGTGTTCATGCTCAAAACCTCGCAGAATACATTACCGGACAAAAAATTACGGAAGTGTGTGCCGATTTCAGCACTTATGTTTCTGGACGAATGCTCGAAGATGATGCCAATGTATTGATTCATTTCGACCAGGGAGCAAAAGGAATTTTATATGCCAGTCAGATAAGTGTAGGTGAAGAAAATAATCTTAAAATTAGAGTTTATGGTGAATTTGGTGGTATTGAATGGCACCAACAAGAACCGAATTCACTGATTTTAAATTTATTAAATAAACCCATGCAGGTTTTAAGAGCTGGTGATAATGCCAATTTATGCAAAGAAGCTATTAAAAATACCCGACTTCCGGGTGGACACCCTGAAGGATTAATTGAAGCGTTTGCCAATATTTACCGAAACTTTGCTACCGCTATCAGAAACTACAAAGCGGGTTTTGAATCTGAAAATGCTGATATAGCAACTGTAAACGATGGATTGCGAGGTATGCAGTTTATTGATGCTGTTGTAGAATCAGCTTCAAGCAATCAAAAATGGATTAAATTAATAAGCTGATTATGTCGAGAAATATAACATTATTTACCGGACAATATGCTGATTTGCCACTTGAAGAAGTTTGCAAAAAGGCATCCGAAATTGGTTACAATGGGTTGGAACTTGCATGTTGGGGAAACCACATTAATATTTCAAAAGCAAATTTGACGTATTGTGAACAAATATTGAAATTATTGGTCAAACACAATTTAAAGCTATTCGCCATTTCGAATCATTTGGTTGGTCAGGCTGTATGCGACAAAATTGATTTGCGACACAAAGCTATTTTACCTGAATATATTTGGGGAAATGGAAACTCGGCTGAAGTGCAAAAAAGGGCTGCCGATGAAATGATTAAAACAGCAGTTGTTGCCAAACAACTTGGAATAAATGTGGTGAACGGATTTACAGGAAGTTCTATCTGGAATCTGATTTATTCCTTTCCGCCCACTCCACCCGAAATGATTGAAGAAGGTTTTGCCAATTTTGCTCAACGCTGGACACCTATTCTAGACGAATATCAAAAGTTGAACGTAAAATTTGCGCTGGAAGTTCATCCCACCGAAATTGCTTTTGATATTGTTACTGCCGAAAGGGCTTTGAAAGCAATCAATTATCATTCTGCTTTTGGATTTAATTTTGACCCTAGCCATTTGGCTTATCAGGGTGTGGATTATATCGAATTTATTGAAAAATTTGCAGATAGAATTTTGCATGTACATGTGAAAGATGTGGATATCAACAAAAAACTAACACAAGCAGGAACTTTCGGTGGCTATCTTGATTTTGGCGATTATCGACGTAAATGGAATTTTTGTTCTCCGGGCAGGGGAATTGTAAATTTTGAATATATTGTTCGAGCATTAAATCGTATTGGTTACACCGGACCTTTATCAATAGAGTGGGAAGATGCCGGAATGGAACGCTTTCACGGAGCAAATGAAGCATATCATTATATAAAATCTAAAGATTTTGAACCTTCTGTGTTGCCTTTCGATGCAGCTTTTTCGACTAAAGGTTGAGAATAGAATTTTTGTAAAATAAAAAAATAAAATTATAATATGGATGTAAAAAATAAAATTTCAAGACGAAAATTTTTATCATTATCTTTAGTGGGTATTGGTGGAATTTCTTTGTTAAGTTTAGGAGCTTTGAATAAAAAACCCATAAGTAAATGGCGTTTCTTTACCGAAAATGAAGTACTAATTCTCGATGCATTGGTGGAACAAATTATACCAACCGATGAGTCTATGGGAGCGCGCGATGCCGGAGCAACAAACTTTATTGATAAACAGTTGATGGGACCATACCAACAATTTCAAAAAGATTACAGAGATGGACTAAAACTGTTACAACAATCGAGTATGGAGAAATTCAATTCTAAATTTGAGGAATTAAATTGGGAAAATCAAACTATATTACTCAAATTGATTGATAAGGATGAACTAAAGCACTCACATTGGGAAAAAGGAGCCGATAAAAAATTTTTCAGTATGGTTATCAGACATACAATGCAGAGTTTTTACGGTAGTCCTAAGCACGGCGGTAATAAAAACAATGTAAGTTATAAAATGCTCAAATTGGATACTCCAATTATTATCGGACAAAACAGATATAAATAAAAAAATACAATTAATTTAAACATAAAACTCAAATGACAAAAATAAAATTTATTTGTCATTAAAAGTGAAGATTTAAGATTTCTCGAACTTCTCTCTATTCCCTGTTCGGGGGCTTGGGGGCAAATTTTAAAATTATGAAAAACAAACATGTAAATGCAATAGTTATAGGTGCCGGAGCAGGTGGGGGAGCAGTTGCAAAAGAACTTAGTTTTGCCGGACTGTCGGTAGTGCTATTTGAGCGAGGTGGATGGGCAAAATATGATGATGTTTATGATGATGAATTACATTCGCAACGCATAAGGGCATTAGGACAAGCTTACGGACCTGATGACGCAAGACATTGCAGGGTGATTGAGAATAAAGATGGCAGTACAAAAATTATTCGACCATCAGATGGTGGATTCAGCGAAGTGGCTGCTTGCGTTGGTTCAGGTACTGTGAGCTATGGTGCAATGGCCTGGCGATTTATGGAAGAGGATTTTAAATTAAAATCTATTTACGGTGCAGTAGAAGGGTCATCTTTATCCGATTGGCCAATAAGTTATTCAGATCTTGAACCCTGTTACGAAAAGGCTGAGTGGGAGATGGGTGTATCAGGCGATGAAACCCAGAATCCTTTTTCGCCACCCCGAAATAAACCACTTCCAATGCCACCTTTTTCACATAATAAGGAAGCGTTAATATTAAAAGATGCGGCTTTACGTTTGGGTTGGCATCCATTTCCAATTCCCATGCTTAGGAATTCTGTTCCTTACGATAATCGTCCAGCATGCTATCGGATGCGAACATGTGTAGGGTTTGCTTGTCCGGTAAATGCAAAAGCAGGCTCACATAATACAGTTATTCCAAAAGCCATTGAAACAGGGAACTGTGAATTACGTATTAACTCGCTTGTCAGCGAAATTCTTGTAAATGATAATGGTAAAATTTACGGGGTAAATTATTTTGATGCAGACAATAAACAGCAAACTCAATCTGCTGATGTCTTAATCGTCTCAGCATCAGCAATTGAAACTGCCCGTTTACTCTTGAATTCTAAATCCAAATTTTTCCCGAATGGTATTGGAAATGGAAACGATTGGGTAGGGCGTAATCTTCAGGGGCATTTATATACAGGAGCTTATGGAATTTTTAAAGATGAAATATATGATGATTTTGGTCCGGGAGCTTCCATTGCTTTATGCGACTTTAATCACCACAACGAAGGAATTGTTGGAGGAGCATTGCTTGCCAATGAGTTTATTCGAATGCCTTATCAGTTCTCTGAAATTCGTCCAAAAGGTGAACCGTACTGGGGATTAAAACACAAAGAATTTCAACGAAATAATTTTAAAAAAGTGGCAAGAGTAATGGGACCTTTGCAGGAAATGCCAAACTTTAATTCAAGAGTAACTGTTGACCCTTCGGTAAAAGATTTTTGGGGTATTCCTGTTGCACGTTTATCGGGTGAAAGACTCGACGCAGATATGAAAGGGGCTAATTTTATTGCAGAAAAAGCAGAAAAATGGCTTTTAGAAGCAGGTGCTGAATTTACATGGCAAACAGCAAGCAAAGGAAAAGGTGTAAGTGGTGGAGCTCATCAGGCAGGAACTTGCCGAATGGGTAACGACCCGAAAAAATCTGTTACCGATCCTTTTGGCAGAGTTCATGAAACACCGAATCTTTTTGTAGCCGATGGTGGTTTAAATGTAACGAACGGTGGTTTTAATCCTGCTCTTACCATCATTGCTTTGGGATACAGGGTAGGTGGTTATATAGCAAATGAGTGGGCTAAAGGGAATCGTTTTAAGTAAATATTTAAAAATTTGAAAAATGAATATAAACAGTCGCTATAAAACAATTTCATTAATACTTTCAATTATTCTCCTGTTTGGTTTGGTTGGGTTTGGCTCATTCTATACCTACTGGAACAGTGCTTCACCGTACAAAACATGTGCTTCGTGCCACGAAATTGAATTAAGAGTAGAATCGCACGCCCACTCATCACATCAAAATCTGACATGTAAAGATTGTCATGGAACAGCTTTAAGCAATGGATTTCATAGCTTGAAAGAAAAAGGAATGATGGTGGTTAATCACGTCAGAAAAGTTAATACTGAAAATATTCGAATGAATGAAGAGCAGATATTAGATGTTATGAACAATTGCGAACGTTGCCATACCAATGAATTTGCTAAATGGAAATTGGGTGGTCATTCAATGACCTATAGTCATGTTTTTTTGAATGAAAAACATAATACTACCGAGCAAATAAATTTCGACTGCCTACGTTGTCATGGAATGTTCAATAGTAAATCAGTTGACGAAATTGTAGAACCTTTGAAAAATAAAGGTCCTTGGAAATTGAAAGACAAAGAGTTAATGCACAGGTCAGCAATACCTTGTATGGCATGTCATCAAATTCATCAAGAAGGAAAACCTGTATCACAACCTGATTATTCAAATCCGCAGGAAGCTTTTTATAAACGAAAAGCAGAAAAACCAAGTTTGACTTTTTTTCATAGACATGAAAAAATCAATATTAATGTAGTTGATTTGCCAAAACTGAAGTTAACGGATAATAATCGTGAAGTTGCTGTTTCAGACGACCCTATTATGCGAAACTGTATTCAATGTCATGCTCCAAATGCAGCACATCAAGCAGGAACAAGTGATGATAGAACGCCACGGGGAGTTCACGAAGGATTAAGCTGTATGGCTTGCCACGAACCACATAGCAACGATGCACGGAATAGTTGCAAAAAATGTCACCCACCAATGTCGAATTGTAAATTAGATGTAACTCAAATGAATACGACATTTAAAGACAAAAACAGCAAAAACGATATTCACTTTGTTTCGTGTACCGATTGTCATAAGGCCAATGACCCCAAACTAAAACAAAAAATGATGAAAATAACAAGAATTTGAGTAGTTATCTAGTAACGATATACTTGGTCAATTCATGAAAATTAAACATGTTAATGTCATAGTTGTGGGTGCAGGTGCAGGTGGCGGAGCAGCTGCTAAAGAGCTAAGTTTTGCCTGACTTTCGGTGGTATTATTAGAACGTGGTGGATTGGCTAAATACGATGATATTTATAACGATGAATTACGTGCTCAACGTACCAATAGAGCACTTGGTAAAGCTTATGATCCTGATGATGAAAGACATTGCATGGTAATTGAGAATAAGGATGGTTGTACACAGATTATTCGTCCATCGGAGGGTGGATTTAATGCTTTGGCTGCACGTGTAGGTTCGGGTACTGTGAGCTATGGTGACATGGCCTGGCGATTTATGGAAGAAGATTTTAAATTTAAATCTGTTTATGGTGGAGTGGAAGGCACAACTATGGCAGATTGGACCATAAGTTATGCTGATCTTGAACCTTTTTACGAAAAGGCTGAGTGGGAAATGGGAGTTTCGGGCGATTATAGTCAAAATCTTTTTTACCAACCCGGAAAATACCACTTCATTTGCCACCATTTTCGCACAACAAAGAGGCGCAAATTTTAAATGATGCCGCTTTACGTTTGGTTTGGTATCCTTTCACTGTTACAATGCTTCGTAATTCTGTTCCATACGACAATCGTCCTGCTTGCTATCGAATGCGTACGTGTGTAGGTCATGCTTGTCCGGTATATGCAAAAGCAGGGACTCTTAATACAATCATTCCAAAAGCCATTGAAACAGGGAATTGTGATCTGCTCGTATATTCAGTTGTGAGTGAAATTCTTGTAAATGATAAGGGGAAAATTTAAGGAATGTGTTATTTTGATGCAGATTATAAACAGCAAACTCAAACGCCGATGTCATAATTGTTTCAGCATCAGCCATCGAAACTGCCCGTTTGTTGTTGAATTCTAAATCTAAATTTTTCCCCAATGGTATTGGGAATGGAAACGATTGGGTAGGACGAAATCTACAGAGACATTGTTATTCCGGAGCTTTTGGTCTTTTTAAAGACGAAATTTATGAAGATTTTGGACCCGGAGGTTCATTTGCAGTTTGTGACTTTAATCATCACAATGATGGTATAATTGGAGGTGCATTGCTTACCAACGATTTTTTAATAATGCCATCCTATCAGTTTTCCGAATTTCGCCCTAAAGGTGAACCTGTCTGGGGGTTAAAACACAAGGAATTTCAACGACACTATTTTTAAAAGGATATCCAGAGTCTTAGTACCGGTACAGGAAATTCCAAACTTTAATGCAAGAGTAACTATTAACCCTCCGGTAAAAGACTTTTGGGGAATTCCTGTTGCCCGCCTATTGGGCGAACGACATGATGCGGATATAAAGGCTTCAAACTTTATTGCTGCAAAATCAGTAGAATTATTTATTGAAGCAGGAGCTGAATTAACCTGGCAAGCCGCAGGAAAAGGCAAAGGTGTAAGTGGAGGATAACATAAGACAGGTACCTTCCGAATGGGTAACGACCCGAAAACTTCTGTAACCGATGCTTATGGCAGAGAACATGAAACACTTAATCTTTTTGTGGATGATGGCAGTTTAAATGTTACAAATGGTGGGTTTAATCCTGCTCTTACCATCATTGCTATGGGATACAGGGTAGGTGGTTATATTGCAAATGAATAGGCGAAAGGGAATCGTTTTAAGTAAGTATTAACCTGAGTTCGGGATAAGAATTTTAAAATTCAATTGATAATTGAGGTGA
>JACDZH010000009.1 GCA_013426815.1 Paludibacter sp. | reverse complement strand
ACTCCTATGATACAACTTTTTGACACACTTTCTTATCCCGAACTCAGGTTAATAGAGTATTTCAATCCTGTTCAATTTTTATTTTAAATTGTAAATCACACAAAAAGCCACAGTAAAACTACAGTGGCTAATGAAATTCTGTTTTAATTTTAAGAATTAAATTAATTTTTCCAGAAAGTTGGTGTAAATAACAGTAAAACTGTAAATAATTCTAACCTTCCGATAAGCATAATAAATGACAAAAACCATTTGCTGAAATCAGGAATATATGAAAAATTTCCAGCTGGTCCTACTAATCCTAACCCGGGACCAACTCCACCCAAACAGGTTATCAAGCCTCCAATAGATTCTAGAAATCCCATTCCTGAAATTGCTAAAATTAAAATGCCAAAAGCTGCAACAATGAGATATAGCAAAGTAAATGCCAAAACGCGTGTAACTATATCTTCGCGAACTAAATGCTTGCTATACCTAACCGGAAATACTGCATTTGGATGAATAAGGCGTTTAAATTCATAGTAAATTGCTTTTGCCGAAATTACAACCCGAATCATTTTGATACCTCCACTGGTAGAACCCGCCGAAGCACCCGTAAGCATTACGATTAGTAAAATTACCCAGGTAAGTGGTTTCCAAAACATATAATCGGCTGTAACAAAACCGGTAGTAGTCATCAATGATGTTACTGTAAACAGGGCATCGCGCCACGCTTTTTCCAGGGGTTGAAAACTTTGAACTTTAGAAAAATCAACCAACGACCATGAAACAATAATGGCAAAAGTAAAAAGTACAATTAAGTAATAACGTAACTCTTCGTTTTCCCTAATTTTTTGCCATTTATTTTTTAACCCAAAATAATAAAGGCTGAAATTGATGCCCGAAAGAATCATAAAAAGTGTGATAATGTACTGAATATAACCCGAATCCCAATAGCCGATGCTTGCTTGTTTGGTTGAAAAACCACCGGTAGCAATGGTTGCAAATGAATGACACAATGCATCAAACCAATTCATACCACCCAATTTAAGTAAAACTGTTTCCGAAATTGTAAGTGCTATATAAATGGCAAACAATCGTTTAGCTGTTTCATTAATTTTAGGATGAATTTTATCCTTTGTAGGACCTGTGGTTTCGGCTGCAAAGAGTTGCGTTCCACTTACACCAAAAACAGGAAGTATTGCCAATGATATAACAATAATACCCAATCCACCAATCCAGTGAGTTAAACTTCGCCAAAACAACATACCGTGCGAAAGTTCTTCAATGTTGTTCAGAATGGAAGAACCGGTGGTGGTAAATCCCGACATGGTTTCGAAAAAAGCATCGGTAAACGAAGGGATAGAACCACTGAGCCAAAATGGTAGTAATCCGAATAAAGTAAAAATTATCCAGGTAAATGTAACGATTACAGAACCTTCGCGTTTTCCAATATTTGAAGAAGGATTTCGACTAATAATCAAGGCTAAGCCAGCAAATACCAAACAAATACCAGATGTTTTAAGAAAATAATATGCATCATTTTCGCCGTAAATTAACGGTATAAGGCAGATAACCAACAATACAATACTTTCGATAAGCATCAAACTGCCCATAACCCTCGACACTAAACGATAGTTAAATTTATTCATTAATTAAAGTATGTTTCGATTTTACGAATTGCAGATGAAACGCAAAACACGATGACATGATCGTTGGGCAAAATTTCTGTGTTTCCATATACAATAATTCCAAGTCCGTTCCGTACTATTCCACCTATATTTACATCATCTGGCAGCCGAATATCTTTAATTTGTGAGCGAGTTATTTTTGAACCTGCTTTTGCCACAAATTCAACAACTTCTGCATCTGCTGATGTCAAACTTTGAACATCTAATACATCGGCATCCAACGTTAGCTGATAAATATAGCTGGCAGCAATCATTTTTTTATTGATAACTGTACCGATATCCAAACTTTCAGCCAACATGATATAGTCGATATTTTCAACTTCCGCAACTGTTTTCTTAACTCCCAATCGTTTAGCTGCTAAACATGCCAATATATTTGCTTCCGAATTACTTGTTACAGACACAAAAGCATCCATTTCCTGAATACCTTCTTCCTTCAAAACTTCAAGATTTCTACCATCACAATTAATTATAAGTGCTTTACCAAGTTTCTCAGCTAAAGCATATCCTTTTTCTATGTCGCGCTCAAGTACTTTTGTACGAACATTTGCAGGTAGAAATTGGATGGTTTTTTGTGCTATCCTACTTCCACCCATAATCATTACATTTTTTATCTGAAATGCTTCTTTACCTGCCTGTGTTCTTACAAAATCGAGATTTTCGGGGGTTGTCATAAAATAAACGATATCATTTTCCTGTATTTCATCAGTTCCTTTCGGAATTATTGTTTTATTTTTTCGATTAATGGCAACGATTCTAAATTTTCCATGATCAAAAAATTTGGTTCTGAATTTCTGATTCACAATGACTGCATTTCCCCGAACTTTTATTCCCAGCAGAATCAAAGCATTATTGCAAAAACTTAAGTTTTGACGTAACCAGTTTGTTTTCAGTGCCTCTACAATTTGATGTGCTGCAAGCATTTCTGGATAAATCAAATTGTTTACACCCAATTTTTCAAAAAACTCTTTGTTTTTTGGCAACAAGTATTCATAATTATCAATTCTTGCCAGTGTGCGTTTTGCTCCAAGGTTATTGGCCAACATACATGCTGTCATGTTTACACTTTCATTGGGTGTTACAGCAATAAATAAATCCACATTTTCAACCTTAGTTTCTTCTAAAACATTTATAGAAGTAGCTGAGCCTTGATAAGTCAATAAATCATAGCTGGCTTCTAGGTTTCTCAATAGTGCTGGATTTTCGTCTAGCAAAGTAATTTCCATGTTTTCGCGTGCCAGCATTTTGGCTAAAAATGTTCCTACTTCGCCAGCTCCGGCAATTATGATTCGCATAATGATAATTTAATTTGTAACGAGTATACAAGTTTACGATTTTATTAATTCAAAAAAACAACAAAAATATTTACAACAATAAACTCTTCAGACTCTTTGCAATTCCAACAGTATCCAATCCCAACATTTTATAAAGTTCATCGGGTGTACCATGTTCAATAAAACGGTCCGGCAATCCCAGTCGTTTAACACTTGCATTATATCCATTGTCAGACATAAACTCAAGTACAGCACTTCCAAATCCACCCTGAATCACACCATCTTCAATTGTAACTATTTTTTGGAACTTCTTTGCAACTTCGTGAAGCATTGTTTCATCCAATGGTTTTAAAAAACGTAGATCGTAATGTGCAATGGATATTTTTTGTTCTTTTTCAATCAATTCAATGGCATTTTGAGCAATATTTGCTATTGTACCTATGGTAAGTACAACAAGGTCAATCCCATCTTTTAAACGTTCACCTTTTCCAATTGGCAAAGCATTCATTGACTGTTTCCAATCCACAATAAATCCTTTTCCGCGAGGATAGCGAATCACAAATGGTCCCATATTTGTTTGTTGAGCTGTAAACATCAAATGGCGAAGTTCTACTTCATTTCGGGGTGCAGAAATTGTAAGTTGAGGAATGCAGCGCATATACGCTAAATCAAATTGTCCTTGATGTGTGGCTCCATCTGAACCAACAATTCCTGCTCTGTCCAGGCACATTACTACATTCAATTTTTGTAATGCAACATCGTGTATCACATTGTCGTATGCACGTTGCATAAACGAGGAATAAATATTGCAATATGGCAACATTCCATCTTTTGCCATTCCAGCCGAGAATGTTACAGCATGACCTTCGGCAATTCCAACATCGAAAACGCGGTTTGGAAGTTCGCGCTGCATAATATTCATGCAACAGCCCGAAGGCATAGCAGGAGTTACTGCTACAATTTTATCATTTTTTCTTGCCAGTTCAAGTAGCGTTTCGCCAAAAACGTCCTGAAAAAGTATAGGAGTGGGAGTCTGGGAATCATTAGTTTTCAGTTTTCCGGTTTCTACATCGAATATGCCTGGAGCATGCCAGCCTGTATCTGAATTTTCTGCCGGTTCGTAACCTTTTCCTTTTTTTGTAATGCAATGAAGTACTTTTGGTCCTTTAAAATCTTTGATGTCAAATAATATTCTCACCAATCCTTCTACATCGTGTCCATCTACAGGTCCAAAATAGCGTATATTCATTCCTTCAAAAATATTGTTTTGTCTTGTAAGTGTGGCTTTTATACTATTATTGAACTGGATAATACGTTTTTTCTTGGCTTCGTTGAGAATATTCCATTTTTGAAGAAAATTTGAAGCTTTGAAACGAATTTTATTATAGGTTTGTGATGTGGTAATATCTACCAAATATTGTGTGAAACCTCCACTTATCGGATCTATAGCCATTTGGTTATCATTCAAAATAATCAACATGTTGTTTTTTACCATCGATACATTATTCAATCCTTCGAATGCTAAACCACCAGTCATTGCCCCATCACCAATAATGGCTACTACCTGTCTGTCATTTTCTCCCTTATACATTGCTGCAACTGACATTCCCAATCCAGCTGAAATTGCAGTCGATGAATGTCCAACTCCAAAGGCATCATATTCACTTTCCTTTGGACTTGGAAAACCACATAAACCTTTGAATTGCCTATTGGTATAAAATTTATCTCTACGTCCGGTAAGTATTTTATGACCGTAAGCCTGATGACCCACATCCCATACAATACGATCATAAGGTGCATTAAAAACATAATGAAGTGCTACTGTAAGTTCAATTACTCCAAGGTTTGATCCTAAATGTCCTGGATTTTGTGAAACCTCATCGATAATAAACTGCCTTAACTCACAACATACTTCAGTGAGTTTATTTTTGTTAACAGCTTTTAAATCAATCGGTGAGTTGATTTCGTTGATATATTGATAGTTACTTTTTTTCATATTATTGTCGAAATTGCTTGCAAATATAATAAAAATTTGTTGGCATTTTCCATTTAGTGAAGCGTATATTTTGTACGAACGTTTTTTTTATATATAAGGTTTAAATACTTGCTTTACTTATTATTTTGCTATTTCTGATTTTTTTTAATAATTTACCCTTGATTTCTTTCTAATTGAATAAAATATTGTTTTTTTTCTACCTATCTATTTGTCGAATCAAATTCTTGCCTTATCTTTGCATCCAATATAACTAAAACGTGACTCTTCAACATCTAAATATTATTCTCGTACACTTCGTCCTTCTTTTTGTCAAAAATCAGAAGTGAGGATGGTTATGTAATAAAATGTATGTAAAAATACAGAAAAACCTTTCTCACCATAATGGAGAAAGGTTTTTTATTTAAGAAAATACCCAAATACAGCTCCCTAAATCCCCCGAAGGGGGAACTTTTTAGTTTATAAATAAAAAAATGGAAACAAATAATTCAGATACTATCTTAAAAGCCTCCCCATCGGGGAGGTTGGTGGGGCTTCGCAGTTTAACCAGTACCGGTGGTCGCAGAATGGCCGGAGCTCGTTCACTTTGGCGTGCCAATGGAATGACAGATAAGCAAATGGGGAAACCGATTATTGCCATTGTTAATTCTTTTACTCAATTTGTACCAGGACATGTTCATTTGCACGAAATTGGTCAAAAGGTAAAGGCTGAAATTGAAAAATTAGGTTGCTTTGCCGCCGAATTTAACACCATTGCTATAGATGATGGTATAGCTATGGGGCATGATGGTATGTTATATTCCTTACCTTCTCGTGATTTGATTGCCGATAGTGTTGAATATATGGTTAACGCTCATAAAGCTGATGCAATGGTTTGTATCAGCAATTGTGATAAAATTACACCGGGTATGCTTATGGCTGCCATGCGATTGAATATTCCTTGTGTTTTTGTTTCCGGTGGACCAATGGAAGCCGGCGAATTAGATGGAAAACATCTTGATTTGGTAGATGCTATGGTGCAATCGGCTGACGAAAATGTTTCAGATGATCAAGTAAAGAAAATTGAGAATGCAGCTTGTCCTACTTGTGGTTCTTGTTCGGGCATGTTTACTGCAAATTCAATGAATTGTTTGAATGAAGCAATAGGCTTAGCATTACCCGGTAATGGAACGATTGTGGCAACACATGCCAATCGAACTCAACTTTTTGTTGATGCGGCCAAATTGATTGTAGACAATGCCAATAAATATTATTTCGAAGGCGATAATTCTGTATTACCACGTTACATTGCAACCCGCGAAGCATTTCTGAATGCAATGACCCTGGATATTGCCATGGGTGGATCTACAAATACAGTTTTACATATTCTTGCCATTGCACACGAAGCAGAAGTGGAATTGACTATGGACGATATGGATAAACTTTCTCGCATAACTCCTTGTTTATGTAAAGTGGCTCCAAATTCTCAAAAATATCACATTCAGGATGTAAATCGTGCCGGTGGAATTTTGGGAATATTAGCCGAATTGAGTAAAGGTGGTTTGGTTAATAAATCTGTATTTCGTGTTGATGGATTAACATTAGGCGATGCCATTGAACAATATGATATTACGACAGCAACGGTAATTTCCAAAGCGATTGAAATTTATAAAAGTGCTCCCGCAAACAGATTTAATTTAGTAATGGGTTCACAAAACGTACAATATCCCGAGTTGGACAACAATCGTATCAACGGTTGTATTCGTAGTGTTGAATATGCTTACACTAAAGATGGTGGATTAGGCATCTTGAAGGGGAATATTGCAAAAGATGGTTGTGTTATTAAAACAGCCGGTGTTGATGAAAATATTTTGATATTCAGTGGACCTGCCAAAGTTTTTACATCTCAGGATACTGCTTGCACCGGAATTTTAAGTGGAAAAGTGGTTGCAGGCGATGTGGTAATAATAACCCACGAGGGTCCAAAAGGTGGTCCCGGAATGCAGGAAATGCTTTATCCAACTTCATATATAAAATCCAAACATCTTGGTGCAGCTTGTGCGTTGATAACTGATGGTCGTTTCTCTGGAGGAACTTCAGGATTGTCAATAGGTCATATTTCACCCGAAGCAGCTTCGGGCGGAAATATCGGATTAATTGTTGATGGAGATATTATTGAAATAGATATTCCAAATCGTACCATCAATGTAAAATTAAGTGATGTAGAATTACTCAAACGTCGTTTTGTTGAAGAATCCCGTGGCAAAGATGCATTCAAACCAAAAGATAGAAACAGAGTTGTATCAAAAGCGCTGAGAGCTTATGCAAGTATGGTTAGTTCCGCCGACAAAGGTGCGGTAAGAATCGTAGACTAAAAATTCGTTTCGTGTTTCAAGTCTAGTGTTAAAATATATTATTATCGGTACTTACGCTTTCAGTGGTTAACAAAAATTAAAATGTATAATAACCTAAAAAACAATTCATTATTCATTCAATTTGCAATAGTCATTTTTGCGTCTTTACTTTTTATTCCCAGATTAGGTATTGTACACCTTTTCGATTGGGATGAAATAAACTTTGCTGAATCGGCTCGCGAGATGATTGTAAGTGGAAATTATTTAACGGTTCAAATAAATTTTGAGGCATTTTGGGAGAAACCACCGTTGTTTATTTGGATGCAAGTACTTTCTATGAAAATTTTTGGTATCAATGAGTTTGCTGCACGTTTCCCAAATGCGATTTGTGGTATTATTACACTACTCGTTTTGTTTAATATCGGACTAAAGCTGAAGAATGCTCGATTTGGTTTGCTTTGGATGCTTTTGTATGTTAGTTCTATTTTGCCCTTTCTTTATTTTAAAACAGGTATAATCGACCCATGGTTTAACCTATTTATTTTTTTGGGAATATATTATTTTGTAAGGTTTACATCGCCTGATAATAAAGGAAATAGCTATTCACAAATTTCCTATTCTGCATTGTTTCTGGGTTTAGCTATACTAACAAAGGGTCCCGTTGGATTTTTGATTTTCCTGTTGAGTTTTGGGGTATACTTAATTATCAACAGATTTAAATTGCAATATAATTGGATGCATGTTTTGTTGTTTGTTTCAATCTTAACTGTTGTAGGATGTTTTTGGTTTGTCCTTATTATTTTAAATGGAAATTTTAATATTATCCAAGACTTTATAAATTATCAGATTCGGTTGTTTCAAACTAAGGATGCCGGACATGGTGGTTTTTTACTATATCATTTTGTGATTTTATTTGTTGGGGTTTTTCCGGCATCTATTTTAGCATTACCTACATTCCGAAAGTCAGTGCTAAAAAAAGAAACCGATGTGCATACGGCACATTTTTTCAGATGGATGATGATTGTTTTTTGGGTTGTACTTATACTTTTTACAATTGTAAGTACCAAAATAGTCCATTATTCGTCGATGTGTTATTTCCCTCTCACATTTTTAGCAGCATGGTTTGTTGATCAGGTTCTAGAAAAAAAGGTGAAGTTCCACAATTATTTGAAGATTTTGCTCATTATTCTTGCTTCTTTTTTTGGAATTTTGATAACCATTGTAACTTTATTTGATATAATTAAACCAATGCTTTTCCAATATATTAATGACGAATTTACAGTCGGAAATATGCAAGCAACGGCACATTGGTATGGTTTTGAGCCATTATTTGGTTTAATTCTTATATTACTCACAATTTTGTTTTGTAATAAGATTGGCAAAACACCTGACCTTAAAACTTTTACTTATTTAATGATTGGAACATTGTTTTTCGTATCAGTTTCAATTTATTTTGTAGTACCTCAAGTAGAGAAATACAGTCAGGCTTCTGCTATTGAATTTTATGAAAGCAAAAAGGTGCAAGATTGTTTCATATTACCGATGTTTAAGAGTTATGCGCATTATTTTTATTCAGATAGATTACCCGATAACAAATGTGATGATAAAGAATTTTTATTACATAGTACTTTAACTAAACCTTGTTATTATGTTCTTAGAAATACAAAGAGCAATGTAATTGAATTTTCTAAAAATGCACCTGATTCCAAAAAACTATATGAAAAAAACGGGTTTGTATTTTTTGTCCGTAATCCTGTAAAATAGTTGGAAGGTAATGGAAAGTAGTTAGTATGAGATATGAAGCTGTAATTCAATTTATTAAAACTTAAAAAGTAAATAAAATCAATTTCAATTAATACCAATTATCCAAAATACCAATTAACACCTAACTAATTTAAAATTAACCAATAACCAAACCATGATTCTTGGAAAAAAAATAATTGTTGTAATGCCAGCATATAATGCTGAAAAGACGTTGGAACAAACCTACAATGAAATTCCTTTTGATATTGTTGACGAGGTAATTTTAACAGATGATTGCAGTAAGGATCTTACTATAGCAAAAGCAATGGAATTAGGAATAAAAGAAATTCAGATTCACGAAAAAAATAAAGGTTACGGTGGTAATCAAAAAACTTGTTACAACCGTGCTTTGGAACTTGGTGCTGACATAGTGATTATGTTGCACCCGGATTATCAATACACACCAAAGCTTATCCATTCGATATCATATATCATTGCCAACGATTTGTATCCGGTAGTATTGGCATCGCGCATTTTAGGTAATGGTGCTTTAAAAGGAGGAATGCCTAAGATTAAGTACATTGCAAATAGGTTTTTAACACTCTTTCAGAATATATTATTAAAACAAAAACTTTCGGAATATCACTCTGGATATAGAGCATTTTCGGCTGAGGTTTTGAGAAATATTAATTATAATATAAATTCTGATGATTTTGTGTTTGATAATGAAATGATTGCACAAATTTTTTATTCCGACTATGAAATTGGCGAAGTTACTTGTCCAACTAAATATTTTGACAATGCCTCTTCTATTAATCTGATAAGAAGTTCAATTTACGGATTTGGCGTGTTAAAGGTTTCAATTTTTTATCGATTATGTAAATGGGGTTTGATGAAATCAAAATTGTATAAATGATAAAAAAAATTGTTTTAGGGAAAGCTAACAGTGCTTACATTCAGCTACTTCGTTATTTTTTTGCTGGTGGGATAGCATTTGTAGTTGACGTGTTGATATTATATTTGCTTACGGAATATGCACATGTTCATTATTTATTATCATCAATTGCAGGATTTTCAGCTGGTTTGGTGATTACTTATTTGATGAGTATTTTTTGGGTTTTTGATGAAAAAAGTAAAGATAACAAGTTCATTGAACTCACAATATTTATTATTATTGGTACTATTGGGATGGGACTTACCTCCTTTTTTATGTGGTTATTTACATCAATATTATTATTACATTATTTATTTTCCAAAATTCTAACTACAACCATAGTTTTTGTATGGAACTTTTTAGCTAAAAAACAAATTCTTTTCACGAAAAAGGACTGATTATGATAGAAAAAAAAATTTTAGGCTCTCATGCCTTTATTCAATCACTTCTAAATGAAGGCGTTGATACTATATTCGGATATCCAGGTGGCGCAATCATGCCGATATTTGATGCTTTATATGATTTTGATAAACATATAAATCATATTTTAACCCGACACGAACAAGGTGCTACACATGCAGCGCAGGGTTATGCTCGTGTTTCAGGCAAAGTTGGTGTTTGTTTGGTAACTTCGGGACCAGCCGCCACCAATACAATTACTGGAATTGGTGACGCCATGATTGATAGTACGCCTCTTGTTGTAATTACCGGACAAGTTGGCGCTTTATTGTTGGGAACTGATGCTTTTCAAGAAATTGACGTGGTTGGTATTACCCAACCAATCACCAAATGGTCATACCAAATACGTAAAGCGGAGGATATAGCTTGGGCAGTTGCGCGTGCATTTTATATATCTCGTAGCGGTAGACCAGGTCCAGTGGTTCTTGACATTACTAAAAATGCACAGTTCGAAAAAGTAGATTTCGAATACAAGCCTTGTACATTTATTCGCAGCTATATCCCCATTCCAGAAGTAAGCAACGACCAAATTAACGCCGCAGCTGCCTTAATAAATCAAGCAAAAAAACCTTTGGCATTAGTGGGGCAGGGTGTTATTTTGGCCAATGCCGAAAATGAATTGAAAGCATTTTTGGAAAAAGGAAATATTCCTGCAGCTTGGACTTTACTGGGTTCATCGGCAATGTCTACTGATTTTGAATTGAACAAAGGATTTTTAGGTATGCACGGAAATGTGGCACCAAATATGAAGACCAATGAGTGTGATGTGCTAATTGCTATTGGAATGCGTTTTGACGACCGTGTAACAGGCGATTTATCTAGGTATGCTAAGCAGGCAAAAATTATTCACCTGGATATTGATTTTGCTGAAATAAACAAAAATGTAAAAGTGGATGCTCCTGTATTAGGAACTGCCAAAGAAACATTGCCAGCACTAACTGATAAAATACTGCATGCTAAGCATACCGAATGGATAGAATCGTTTAAGGAATATGACGAACGAGAATTTGAAAAAGTATTACTAAAAGAAGTATTTCCTACATTTGGCGAAATAACCATGGGCGAAGTAATTCGCAAAGTGAGTGAAGCTACTAATAACGAGGCTATTATGGTGTCGGATGTTGGACAAAACCAAATGATGGCAGCCCGCTACTTCAAATATACTAAGACCCGTAGTTCGGTTACTTCGGGTGGTTTAGGCACTATGGGATTTGCAATTCCTGCTGCTATGGGTGCCAAAATAGGAGCTCCAGAGCGAACAGTTTGTATGTTTGCTGGCGATGGGGGTTTTCAAATGACAATACAAGAACTCGGAACCATTATGCAAGAGCAAATTGGCATTAAAATGGTCATTCTCAATAATCATTTTTTGGGAATGGTACGCCAATGGCAGGAAATGTTTTTCGAAGAACGTTATTCGTTCACTAAAATGCAAAACCCTGATTTTATCGCCATTGCGAAAGCATATAAAATTGATGGCAGTGAAGTAAGAAAACGCGAAGAGCTGGACGAAGCCATTGCCAATATGCTCAAAGATGACAAACCATATTTATTGGTTGTAAATGTGGAAATGAAAGGCATGGTTTATCCGATGATTCCAACCGGAGCATCCGTGAGTGATATTTTATTGGGGTAAATGCCCCATAATCCCCCATAAGGGGACTTAAAAAATACTTTTATTCATTATTTCCCACCCTCCTAATCAATTGGGAAGTCCCTTTCGGGGGATTTAGGGGGCTTACTAATATGGAAAGAAAATTATATACCATTACCGTATTTTCGGAAAATACAGTTGGTGTGTTGGGACAAGTTACAGTTGTTTTTACTCGTCGGAGCATAAATATTGAAACACTATCTGTTTCACCATCAGCTATTAAAGGGATTCATAAGTTTACCATTACAGTATACTCTACCTTGGACCAAGTAACCAAAGTGGTACAACAAATTGATAAACGAGTAGATATTTTGAAAGCTTATTTTAATACCGACGATGAATTGATATTTCAGGAAATTGCTTTGTATAAAGTTTCAACTGCTAAAGTTTTGGCATTGGGCTCAATAGAAAGCCTGATTCGTAAATACCATATTCGCATCATGGAAATGAACGAACATTTTATAGTACTGCAAAAGGCCGGACATTATGATGAAACCCAAAAACTATTTGATGAACTGAGTGATTCAATTGGAGTTTTACAATTTATACGCTCGGGAAGAGTGGCAATAACACGTTCTACAGTTGAAAGACTGACTGATATGCTGAATACAATACAAGAAAAATATGGCAACATTACGGATTAATACCCCAGCATGTTGCTAATAAAAAGATAAATACTAAATAATATAAAATTGTTCAATAATAAAACCAAGTGTCTATTTATTGATACTTAAAAATTAAAAAAAAATGGTAAATTATTTTAACTCACTTCCTTATCGTCTGAAAGTACAGGAACTTGGAAAATGTGATTTTATGCAAAGCAGCGAATTCGCTGATGGTGTTAAAAAACTTATTGGAAAAAAAGTTGTAGTTGTAGGTTGTGGAGCTCAGGGTTTAGCTCAGGGACTTAACATGCGCGACAGTGGTTTGGATATTTCTTATGCGTTGCGTCAGGATTCAATTGATAAGAAAAAAGCTTCTTTTATCAATGCTTCTAACAATAATTTTGTAGTTGGAACTTTCGAAGAATTAATTCCAACTGCCGATTTGGTGATGAATTTGGCACCCGATAAACAGCATACTTCAGTTGTTAATCAAGTTATGCATATGATGAAAAAAGGCTCTTGTTTAGCATATTCGCATGGTTTTAATATTGTGGAAGAAGGCACTCAAATCCGCAAGGACATTACTGTTATTATGGTGGCTCCAAAATCGCCTGCAACTGAAGTTCGTGCCGAATATCTTCGTGGTTTTGGTGTTCCTACATTGATTGCAGTTCATACCGATAATGATCCCAATGGTGATGGACTCGAAATTGCTAAAGCATATTGCGTTGGAACTGGTGGTCACAAAGCCGGTGTGTTACTTTCATCATTTGTTGCTGAAGTAAAATCAGATTTGATGGGTGAACAAACCATTCTTTGTGGATTGTTGCAAACCGGTTCTATACTGAGTTTTAATAAAATGGTAGAAAAAGGAATTTACCCTGGTTATGCCTCCAAATTGGTGCAATATGGCTGGGAAACAATAACAGAAGCGTTAAAAATTGGTGGAATCACTAACATGATGGATAGATTATCAAATCTGTCCAAAATTGAAGCATACAAATTGGCTGACGAATTGAAAGATATTATGCGTCCGTTGTTTATCAAACACATAGACGATATTTTATCAGGCAGATTCTCCAAAACCATGATGGAAGACTGGGCTTTAGGTGACAAAAATTTATTGGAATGGAGGGCTGAAACAGGCGAAACTGCATTCGAAAAAACTCCTGCGGGCGACGTTGAAATCTCTGAACAGGAATATTTCGATAACGCTTTGTTGATGGTTGCATTTGTAAAATCAGGAGTAGAGTTGGCTTACGAAACCATGACTTGTTCAGGCATTAAAAACGAGTCAGCTTACTATGAATCTTTGCACGAAACACCATTAATTGCCAACACAATTGCTCGTAAAAAATTGTACGAAATGAATCGTGTAATATCTGACACTGCTGAGTATGGTTGCTATTTGTTCGACCACGCCTGTAAACCACTATTGGCCGACTTTATGAAAAAAGTAGAAACCAACATAATTGGTAAAAACTTTAACGAAACTGCATCCGGTCACGTTGACAACTTTGAATTGGTGAAAATAAATGCTGCCATTCGTAACCATTCTGTCGAAATTTGTGGTGCAAAATTGCGTGCCGCTATGACTGCCATGAAATCAATTGTGGAATAAAATCTGTAATTTTTCTAGAATAAACAAGAGCTACTTCCAGTTGGTGGTAGCTTTTGTTGCATATTTTCATGTTAATATACTCAATAACAACTACATAAAACCAAATACATATCAATTACCAATTTTCCATAACGTACTCAACATCCAGCACAGATGGAACAATTTTAATCAATTTCCAAATTTAGTCCAATTCGGAGTGTATTAAGAGCCGAATTTTGTCCAGCCATTATTCTAAATCGTTCTTCGTTAGTATTGACACGTTGCTTTTCGTTTTCTTCCATTATTCTTATGGTCATTTTTACCAATGAATTTTTCAAATACGCATGAACAAATGACAGAATCTCATGTTGAATTCGATTTAATTCTTTCTCTTGCAATGAGTTACTAACTGTTATTTCAAATTCATTCTTCGAAATAAGTTGTGGATAATTACCCAAAATAAAACTTCTTATTCGACCTTGTTCCGGTATTGTATTAGCAAATTGTCGCCAAGCAATTATCAGATCTTCATGGGCGAAAGGCTCATTTTTCTCTACTAGTTCTTCTGGTTTTTTTGGTTGATATGTTTCTTGTTTTTCCAAAACAATGCTTGAGGTGGTGATGGAAATACTTCCGGGACGTTGATATATAGGTGCATGATCTGCGGCAGAGGTTTTGGAAGTAACCATAATTTTTTGTACTGGCGGAACAATATTAATATTATCATGAATTGGAATTGTAGATGTTGCAGAATTGCTGTGGATTGCAATTGGCTGTACATCATCCATTAAGGTCTTTTTTTTTTCATTTGTCAGTAGGCACAAACGTATTAATGTTATTTCAACCAAAAGCCTTTTATTTTTGCTCAACCGATAATCGATATCGCAATCGTTACTAATTTTCAATGCCTGAAATAGAAAATCAACCGGACAATGAAGTGCCTGCAATTTGTAACGGGCACCTATTCCAGCACCAACTTCTAACAATATAATGGTTTCAACATCTTTGCTTACCAACACATCGCGTAAGTGAGAACTAAGTCCGGTAATAAAATGATGACCATCAAAGCCTTTGTTAAGTACTTCGTTGAAAATAAGCAACGATTTGTTGACCTCACCTTTCAAAAAACAGTCAACCAAACTGAAGTAATACACATAATCGAGCACATTTAGATTATCAATAACTCCCTGATAGGTAATGTTATTGCCACAGAAACTCACCAATTGGTCGAAAATTGACAATGCATCACGCATTCCTCCATCACTTTTTTGAGCTACTACATTCAGTCCGTTTATGTCCACTGTAACGCCTTCTTTTTCAGCCACAAATTGCAAATATGCCACTGTATCGGCTACCGAAATACGATTAAAATCGTAAATCTGACATCGCGACAAAATAGTAGGAATTATTTTATGTTTTTCGGTGGTGGCTAATATAAATATGGCGTGAGCGGGCGGTTCTTCCAACGTTTTAAGGAAAGCATTAAAAGCTGCATTCGAAAGCATGTGAACCTCATCTACAATATAAACACTATATTTACCTATTTGAGGTGGAATCCGTACCTGATCAATTAATGATTTAATATCATCGGTACCGTTGTTTGAGGCAGCATCCAATTCATGGATATTGTAGGAGCGTTGTTCATTGAACGAAACGCAGGATTCACATTCGTTGCAGGCTTCCGAATCGGCAGTAAGATTTTGGCAATTTATAGTTTTAGCAAAAATCCGTGCGCAGGTGGTTTTCCCCACTCCACGTGGACCACAAAACAAATAAGCATGTGCTAAATGGTTACTTTTTATAGCATTTTTAAGGGTTATGGTTAGTGCCGATTGGCCTACAACCGAATTAAAGGTGGACGGACGATACTTCCGTGCCGAGACAATGAAATTATCCATGAATAGTAATCTTTTTTCTACTTTTGTTTGCAAATATACTGAAAATATAACTCTTTGCGCATCAAAAAAAAAAAAATCTCAAAAAAAATTCCATTCATAAAAAATGCTTACCTTTGTCCAATATATTTTAGATAATTTCGAGAAACTTAAAATTTTGCTTCGCTAATTATTAGGTCATTATTATAATAATTATTTGTGAAAATTTGCGCAATTTACGTACTGATTTTAAGTAAATTTTTAAGTTATGTTAAACAATTAATTCTTCGTTATATGTGATTAGTATTGAGATAAACAGTCTTTTAACTCTTATCAAAATATTCGTAACTTGTAACTTTTTCTAAAGCACAATGCTAATTTCAAAAATCATAATTCAATAACCAATGTCATTTTTAGGAATAACAGGGAAAAGATTCAAATCGTTGCTTTTTAACAAGTATACGATTGTTTTTATGGTATTTGCTGTTTTTGTAACATTTTTTGATGAACATAATTTGATTCAACGATGGAAAACGAATCAAAAAATTTATCGAATGGAAAAGGAGTTGAAGTTTTACAAAGAAGAAATAAAAAGCACCAAACAAAAGAAAAATGAGCTGGAATCGAGCGACGAAAACCTCGAAAAATTTGCCCGAGAGCATTACTTATTGAAAAAAGAAAATGAAGATATTTTTATTATCAAAGAATGAAAAAAAAGAATTCCTTTCAAATTCTGTTTATATTAGGTGGGACTTTAACCATAATTGGTGCTGTAGCTCAACTTTTTAAAACGAATTATGCTCCTTTTGACTTTGCAATTGGAGCAGCCATACTGATTTTCATTCAGGTAAAAATAACACTGGATAGTTGGAATGTAGTCATGAGACAACAACGTCTAGCCCGTATTGGACTTTTTTCCAGTTTATTACTTGCTTTGGCTGGCTATTTTATGTTTTCAGGTTCTAATTTATGGGTAGTTGCTGTTTTGATTTATGCACTGTCCTCATTTTTCCTTTCGTTTCGAGGAAATTAAAATTTTTTACCAATTTACAGCATAAAAAAAATGCAATTCCCATTTTTGAGAGTTGCATTTTTTTGTTCCTTGTAATATCTATCAATTATCTTTTATTATATTAACACAGCAATCCTACAATATTACAGAATAGTGATTTTGTAATAAACTTATAATCTAAATGACATTTTAAATGCCATATCACGATATTTAATGATTGATTGAATATTGAATATTGAATATTGAATATTGAATATTGAATATTGAATAGAACTCATAACTCCCCCTATTGGGAGTAATCGGGATAAACAAGGGGTCGGTGGGTTGAATAGTTATTTTATTTTACATCTTTCGTTCAGCAATTTAGTTACCTCAGCTGTAATGTCATAACCCTTAGCTGCATACAGTATATTATCGCTCGAAGTATTACTTATAATCATTTCGTACTTTTTGCCTTTGTTGTAATGTTTCATAAAGGCGTTAATGGTGTCACGAAGTTCTTCGCTCATTTTTTGTTGTAACTGCATCAATTGTTGGCTCAATTTTCCATCCATATCTTGTAAATCTTGTTGTTTTCTCAATAACCGTTGTTGTTCCTGTTCTGCTCGTTCACGACTTAAAAACGCATTATTTTCCAATTTACGTTGAAATTCGCCCATTTCAATTTTTAGTTCTCTGGCTCTTGTATTAACTGTTAATCGTGATTCTTCTTGTCTTTTTATCAATGATTCGTTAGCATCTTTGGCAAATTGATAATTCGAAAGCAATGAGTCAATATTAATATAAGCAATCGGTAATTTTCCATTGCTGATAGAATCGTTCCACATAATTGTTTGTGTGTTTTCTGTTGAGGTTCTATTGCTTAGCACTAACCAAAATAGAATTACAACTGCTATTACCAAAATGCCATTTAAAATGAGAGATAAATTTTTCATACACCTTTTTCTGTTTTAGAAGGTTGATTGTTAATGATTTATAATGTAGTAACAAAATGAATGCTCAATTATTCAACAGAAAAAACCTCAATTTTAATACCTTAGTTATTAACTTTAGGACTTCTTGTTAAAATAAATACGATAGAATCGTCAGTCATTACTAAATTTGAAAAGAATTTTGGTCATTCTCCAACCCCCAAAGCATAACCAATTTTTTTTATTAGAGTGCAAAGATAATTTTTTTAGTACATATCGTTACTACGCGTTTCCATTTTTTAGGAATTTGAATGTTTCATTGTGATTTTTAACGATTTGACCTTAATTATACTGTTTTGTTATTATTTGTTTACTTAATTCTACTTTGACATATTTATCTTAAAAGTAATAGTAACGCAGATTTAGCGGATTATTTTTTGAAATTATAACTGATTTATACACGGATTCAAAAATTTTATAAATGAAATTTGCAGATTGAAGTTATAGTGTCTCTTTATTTCAACCTAATTTTGACAATTCAAAATTTAAATCCGAATTAAATCTGTTTTTTTCAATTTATATCTGTTTTAATCTACTTTATCAGTTAAATCCGCGTTGCTATTCTTTTGAATTTCTTTCCTTGAAAATTAATCTTTAATCTGTCAAAGTATAATTAAATTTGTTGGATGTTTGAAAAAAAAGCCGAATTGTTTTGAACAACAATTCGGCTTTGATTGATTTTTAATGAATAAAAATTTAACACATTAGTTTTAAAATATTTAAGTAATTTATAATAATAAATGATATGTTTTTTTTGTTATTAATATTCAGATAATCAAACTTATAACTCGTAACTAATTACTTTTAAATACTTAATATATTTTCGAAACCACATTCCAGTCAACCAAATCCCACAACGCCGAAACATAGTCAGCACGGCGATTTTGATAGTCGATATAATAAGCATGCTCCCAAACATCGAAGGTAAGTAGTGGAGTCAAACCACGGGTAAGCGGATTTCCGGCATTACTTTCTTTAACAATCGACAGTTTTCCATCAGCATCTTTAACTAACCAACCCCAGCCTGCACCGAATATAGAAATGGTAGCTTTGTTAAATTCAGCTTTAAATTCGTCCAAAGAACCCCAAGCTGCATTAATTGCCTTTAATAAACTTTCGCTTGGAACAGAGCCTTTATTCGGTGTTAATGACAGAAAATAAAAATTGTGATTCCAAATCTGAGCTGCATTGTTAAAAATTGGACCATCCGATTTTTTTACAATTGTTTCTAAATCAGCATTTTCAAATTCTGTACCAACTACCAAACCATTTAAATTTGTAACATAAGTCTGGTGATGTTTACCATAGTGAAAGCTGATGGTTTTTTCGCTAATAATAGGTTCCAATGCATTATGAGCATAAGGTAATTCTGGCAATGAAAATTTCATGATTTTAATATTTATATGTTATTAATAAAATTGATTTTGTTGAATTTATAGTTAAACATAATTTTGTCTATTTTTGTTTCAACAAAAAGTGTTTTTTTTGGAAAAATTTACAATACTATTGTTTAACTGCTTTTTTCTTACCATCTTTGTGGTCGCAATGAAGGAAAAAATAAATTCGATTATTTACAACCAAACAAATAAATTTTATGAAGCAAACAACCCGATTAATGATTGTATTAGGTCTCGTTTTAATGACCGTAACATCCTGTAAAACAAAACAAAAAGTGGCTGAAATTCCTGCTGGAGCCAAAATAGTTGCTACTGTACCTGCACCTGTAGCAGTAACTCCTACACCACCAAAAGCAGCCGATAACACAGTATCAGCAGTTGCCGAACCCGAAATAACTCGCAATGAAAATTTCGCATTGGCTGAAGGTGAAACCAATACCGATGCCATGAAGTTCAAATACCATGTAGTAGTTGGTAGTTTTAGTGTTCAAAGCAACGCCAAAGGTTTACAATCAATTTTGAACGGCGAAGGTAATAATTCTGTAATTGTTGTGAACGAAAAAGGGATGTTCCGTTTATTAATCGCTTCGTTTAACGATTATAAACAGGCACATGCACGTATAAAAGAATTAACTAGTCGTTTTCCAGATGCTTGGGTGTTGATGCAAAAGTAACTTAATTGAGTTTAATTTTACCATTTTATGCCAATAAATATAACAGGAGAAGAACCATTGGTTCATCTCCTGTTTTATGTTTATCATGTCCTATTTTTTCGAAAACGTCAGGCAACCTTTATCATTGTATATAGGATTTGTAAAACATTTGATGTTTTGAGCAAAAAGATTATCTTTGTAACTCAATCATATTTACTAAATGCTAAAACGATTGAAACGCAAAGTTTAAAAGGTGTGATTTCAAAGGGTAAAATTCTTTTTTTTTTCTTAATTCATGTTTTTCAAAATTTTCAATAAAAATGCTAAGAGAAACCATATATTCGCCGCAATCAATGCCCAATGGCTTGTTATCGTATTTTAAAGCTATTTTTAAAGACTTTTATCTAGGTCACAATCTAGGAAAACAGCTTTTTGAACGAGATATAAAAGCCATGTATCGTCAATCATTTCTTGGTATATTTTGGGCTTTTGCTCCAGCGGTGGTAACTGCTGTATTGTGGATTTTCCTGAATGGTTCAAAAGTTATTAAGGTGGAAGTGACAGGAATGTCCTTTGCTTTGTTTACTGTAACCGGTACTTTGATGTGGCAAATACTGACACAAAGCTTAAATACAACCATGACTTGTGTGAACAATGGCAAATCATTACTCACCAAACTCAATTTTCCACGCGAATCTTTACTTATTCATGCTTTTTATACTATTGTATTCAATATTAGTATTTTAATTGCTGTAACATGTATCATTTCTTTGTTTCTTGGTTGGCATCCTACATTTACCCTGTTGCTTTTTCCTTTGGTGGTATTAGATCTTATTGTTGTGGGTATTGCTGTAGGTCTTTTATTTCATTCGGTATTTAGTATGATTTCCGATTTTTCGAGAATGATTACAATCGCCTTACAATTTCTGATGTATGTTTCGGCAGTTATATTCCCAAAACCTAAAACGGATTGAATAGCAAGTATTGTTTTTAATATCAATCCTCTTGCACATTTGGTTAATTTTTCGAGAGATATATTTACGGGAATGCCTTTAGAAAGTACTCTTCAATTTACCGTGATAAGTATCTTTTCTTTAGTGCTGTTAATTGTAGGATTTGTAATGTATCGGATAACTATGCCGATAATAATTGAGCGTATGGGATCGTAATATATGAATTAAGACGAATTTTTAAGAATACGATTTACACGAATTATGGCAGATATTTTATACAAGGATGAGAGTTACAAAATAATAGGTGCTTGCATGAAGGTGCATTCTGAACTGGGGTCAGGTTTTTTAGAATCTGTATATCATGAGGCATTAGAGATTCAACTTAAAGATGACAATGTGCCTTTCCTATCACAAACTCCAATCGATATTTATTATAGAACTTTAAAGTTAAATAAGAAATTTTTCGCTGATTTTTTTTGTTTTGATGATATTATTGTTGAAATAAAGGCTGCTTCAAAACTACTACCTGAACACGATGCACAACTTATAAATTATTTAAAAGCAACAAATGTTCGGTTAGGACTATTGATTAACTTTGGCGAATCAAGTTTAATACATAAAAGATTTTTAAATATATAACTACTAATACGTTAACTACGAATAAATACACTGAATTAAACGAATTTCACGAACAAGAAATTATATTAATTCCTGTAATTGGTCAAATTCGGCTTCAATTCGTAGTTAAAAAACATTTCGTAGTTAAGCCAATCACTAAACTACGAATAAATACACTGAATTAAACGAATTTCACGAACAAGAAATTATATTAATTCGTGTAATTAGTCAAATTCGTCTTCAATTCGTAGTTAAAAAACATTTCGTGGTTAAGCCAATCACTAAACTAAGAATAAATACACTGAATTAAACGAATTTCACGAACAAGAAATTATATTAATTCGTGTAATTAGTCAAATTCGTCTTCAATTCGTAGTTAAAAAACATTTCGTGGTTTCCCAAAAATAATTCGTATGGAAGAAATACTCATAGACGTACAAAATGTATCCAAGCGCTTTTGCAAAGACCTGAAACGTTCCATTCGATATGGTTTTATGGATTCGTTACGGGCCATTGCCGGGCAGGATGCCACAGCCACCGACATACGCAATAATGCCCCGTTATGCCCCGTTATTACCCATTATTAGCTGTTATTACACAATAATCGCTAACTTTGCAGACTCTTTTTATACTTTCTCAAAATAGATATAAGTACTAGATACTCCCATTAAAGCAAATAAATCACTGACAAAATGGAATTTACCACCGAAATTAAACCCAAAAACAAGCTTTTCGACGTCGATTTTAAAGAAATATGGCACTACCGCGATTTGTATTCCATGTTTGTAAAGCGCGATATTATTACTTCCTACAAGCAAACAATACTAGGCCCACTGTGGTTTTTTATTCAACCCGTCATTACCACTATTATGTATATGGTGGTGTTTAATGGTATTGCCAAAATTCCTACCGATGGACTTCCAGAGCCATTGTTCTATTTAGCCGGTATCACCTTGTGGCAGTATTTTTCAGCTTGTCTTAACAGTACATCATCCACATTTATTTCCAATCAGGTTATTTTTGGTAAAGTTTATTTTCCACGAATAATTGTACCACTTTCTACGGTTACTTCCAACTTACTGAGGATGTTAATTCAGTTAAGCCTGTTTATTTTGGTTTATATTTATTATCTCGTTGTTGGTGTTGATATTTCCCCCAATTTTTACCTTTTGTTATTTCCTATTTTGATCATTATGCTTGCCGGTTTGTCGTTGGGTTTTGGTATCATTATTTCATCAATGACAACCAAATACCGCGACCTTACATTGCTGTTTGGGTTTATAGTGCAATTGTGGATGTATGCTACACCAATTATATACCCATTAAGCACCATGTCACCTAAAAAACAGTGGATAATGGCACTCAATCCCATTACGTCAATTGTTGAAGCTTTTAAGTATGGAACCATGGGAGTTGGAACTTTCAGTTGGGAAATGTTGGGTTATAGTTTTGGTTTTATGGTTATTTTACTGAGCATTGGCATTGTGGTTTTCAACAAAGTGCAACGGAGCTTTATGGATACTGTCTGAGAAATAAAGATTAACACAGATAAGAATAATAATTGATTATGGAAAAAAAATTAACTTCGTGACATTCAATTGTCAATTATCAACTAACAACATGAGTGTAGCGATTAAATTCGAAAATATATCCAAACAATACCGCCTTGGTCTTGTATCCACCAATACCATTAGCCATGACCTGAACCGCTGGTGGCAAACCACTATACGTGGCAAAGAAGATCCTTACCTGAAAATTGGTGATATAAACGACCGCGCCACCAAAGCCGAAAGTGATTATATTTGGGCATTAAAAGATATCAACTTAGAAGTACAACAAGGTGATGTGTTGGGTATTATTGGAAAAAATGGTTCCGGTAAATCAACTTTACTAAAAATTCTTTCGAAGATAACATCTCCAACCACAGGAACAATAAGCCATACAGGACGAATTGCAGCATTGCTTGAAGTAGGTACCGGTTTTCATCCCGAAATGACAGGACGTGAAAATATTTATCTCAACGGTGCCATATTAGGTATGACCAAAGCCGAAATTACCCGAAAACTAGATGAAATTGTTGATTTTTCGGGCATTGAACGTTATATCGATACACCTGCCAAGCGGTATAGCAGTGGAATGTATGTGCGCCTAGGTTTTGCCATTGCTGCTCATCTCGACCCTGAAATTATGATTGTAGACGAAGTACTGGCGGTAGGCGATGCCGAATTTCAAAAGAAAGCCATTGGCAAAATGCAGGATGTGAGTAAGGGTGAAGGACGGACGGTACTTTTTGTAAGCCATAATATGACTGCCGTAAAAAATCTTTGTAAAACAGGCGTTTTGCTTAAAAATGGTACAGTTGACTTTGCAGGAAATATTAATGATGTGGTAGATTATTATTTAACTGATAAAACTATTCGTGGATTATTCAATAACGAGTGGAAAAAGGAGAATGCACCTGGTACAGATAAAATAAAAGTAATAAAAGCTTATGTAAGTCACGATACGCCATTTATTACAGTAAACACACCGTTTGAAATTATTACAGAATTTTGGATAGAAGAAGAAGGTTTCCCTGTTAATGTAAGTATGGTATTATGGGATAAAGATCTGAACTGTGTTTTCAATATATCAACAATACAAAAACCATTATCTAAAGGATTACATAAAGCTACTTTTCATATACCTGCACATATAATGAATGATGGTTATTATATTGTTCAAAATTATTTTGTAACAGAATCAACGCCTCACTTTATTCATAATAATGCAAATTCTTTTGAAATTGTTGAGGATAGAGAATCATCGGGATGGCATGGGAAGTGGATTGGTGCAGTGCGTCCTACTTTTTTAAAAACTGAATTAACAGCATTATCCATAGATTTAGATTTAAAAAATACATAAATTTTTGTTTTAAATAATTAATATATTAATAATATGAATATAAAGATATTTTTCAAAAAAATTATTCGTAAAATTAGAAAAAGTTTAGGATTAATAAAAAGGGTTGACGTTGATATTTTAGTTTTAAATAAAAAAAACAAAATCAAAGAATGCTATATTTGTGGCGAACAATTTGAAAATTATTATAAATACAGAATTGATAATGAGGTTGATAGAGCTATAAGTCATTTCCAGACTGTTGGAAGTGATGTTGATAATTATGGGTGCTATTATTGTAATTGTAATGATAGAGACAGACATCTTTTTATGTATTTCGATAAACTTTCTTTGTGGAAAAAGTTTAACAATGCCAAAATTTTACATTTTGCACCTGAAATATCTTTATCAAAAAAGATAGAAAAATTATCACCAAATGAATATGTAAAGTGTGATTTATTTCCAAAAGAAGATTGGAAAAAAATTGATATTACAAAAATTGATTTCGAAGACAACTATTTTGATGTTTTGATTTGTAATCACGTAATCGAACATATACCTAATCATTTACAAGCCATTAAAGAAATATCAAGAGTCCTTAAGAAGAATGGGTTCGCAATTTTACAAACACCATATTCAGAATTACTATATAATCATTTTGAAGACCAAAATATTAATACTGATGAGTTAAGACTTTCTTTTTATGGGCAAGAAGACCATGCTCGAATAATTTCTAAAAGACAATTTTTGGATGAATTGTCAAGATATTTTGATTTGAATATTGTGAAAAATGATAGTTTATTTAGTGTTAATGATTGTTTTAGATATGGAGTTAACAAGATGGAAGACTTGATAATGGTAATTAATAATAAAACAAATAAATGAACAATCGTATCACTGTTACCCAACCTTGTCTTCCACCTTTGGAAGAGTTTATTCCTTATTTACAACAAATATGGGACAATAAATGGCTGACCAACAATGGACCATTGCACAACCAATTGGAGCGTGAATTGGCTGATTATTTGGGGGTAAAATATATTTCATTGTTTGCCAACGGAACCCTGGCGCTCATTTCGGCTTTACAGGCACTTAATATAACTGGTGAAGTCATCACTACTCCTTTTAGCTTTGTAGCTACTACCCATTCGCTTTGGTGGAATAAAATTACCCCTGTTTTTGTAGATATAGAAATGGAATACCTGAATCTTGACCCAGCCAAAATTGAAGCAGCCATCACACCACGTACCACCGCCATTATGCCGGTGCATGTGTATGGAAATCCTTGCCAGATGGATGAAATACAACGGATAGCTGATAAACATGGATTGAAAGTAATTTATGATGCTGCGCATGCTTTTGGGGTAAAAAAAGATGGAGTTTCCATTCTTAATCAGGGCGATTTATCAGTTTTGAGTTTTCATGCCACCAAAGTATTTAGCACCATCGAGGGCGGTGCTATTATTTGCCATACCGAAGATATGAAACGCCATATAGATAATTTAAAAAATTTTGGTTTTAGAGGTGAAACGTTGGTAGAAGAACCCGGGATTAATGCCAAACTCAATGAAGTTCAGGCAGCTTATGGATTACTTCTACTAAAGTATATCGACGGTTTTTTTGCCAAACGTAAAGCAATAACTGAATTGTATCAATCGTTACTTAAAGATATTCAAGGCATTTGTTTTTTGCCTGATATGAACGGCGTTACTCACGGTTATTCTTATTTCCCTATTTTGATAGACGAAGATGTTTATGGCATGAGCCGTGATGAATTGTATGAAAAACTAAAAGAAAATAATATCTTTACACGGCGGTATTTTTATCCATTGATTAGTAATTTTGAACCGTATCGTGAATTACCGTCTGCTGTGCCAGATAATTTGTCTATAGCTACTAAAGTGGCTCAACAAGTGCTTTGCTTGCCAATTTATGTAGAATTGACAGAAGAAGATATTCAACGGATAATTGAAATAATTAAGAAAAGAAAATGAGTGATGACAAACCTATTCTAAGTTTAGACAAAGACTATCGTGTTTTTCTGTCCGAATTAAAAGAAAAAGTTCTTAGAACCCAACTAAAAGCATCAATGGCTGCAAACGCAATTGTTGTTGATTTTTATTGGGAATTAGGGAAGGAAATTGTTCGTTTAGATAATACAAATCATTGGGGTGCAAAATTGATTGAACAATTAGCTACCGATTTGAGAATGGAATTTTCGGAAGTTAAAGGTTTTTCTCGTCGCAATTTATATGCTATCCGACAATGGTACTTGTTTCTCTCTACCCGATTTGAATTTGTGCCACAAGCTGTGGCACAATTACCGTGGGGGCATCAACGCTTGATAATTAATAAAATAAAGGATATTGATGTAGCTTTAACTTATGCTGCTGCTTGTTTAGAAAATTCATGGTCACGCGATACTTTAGAAGCTAATATTGTCTCTAACTTTCATTTACGTGTTGGGAATGGCCAAACTAATTTTTCCGCTACGCTACCTTCAATCCATTCAGACTTAGCGATTCAAACTATTAAAAACCCATATTATTTCGATTTTATTGAAGTAACAGACCAACACTCAGAAAGAGAAATAGAAAAGGAGCTGATAAAACACATTTCGGAGTTTATGGTAGAACTTGGAAAAGGATTTGCATTTGTTGGGAAACAGTATAATATTGTGGTGAATAACAATGATTATTATATTGATTTGTTGTTTTATCATTTGCAATTACGATGCTATGTAGTGTTCGAGCTAAAAGCCGGAAAATTCAAACCGGAATATGCAGGAAAACTTAATTTCAATATTTCTGCGGTTGACTCACAACTAAAACATAGTAATGATAGTCCTACTATTGGCATTATACTTTGTAGAACAGCCGATTCAATTGAAGTAAAGTATGCATTGCGGGATATTCAAAAACCAATAGGAATCAGTAATTTTGAGTTACAAAAAATGATTCCTGATAAATTAAAACCGTCGTTGCCTACAATTGAAGAAATTGAAAATGAATTACTTAAGAGTGATTGATATATTTGCACGTCGATATTTTTATCAATTGATAAGCAATTCTGATCCATATTGTGAATTGCCATCTGCTGTAGCAGATAATTTGACTGTAGCTACTAAAGTGGCTCAACAAGTGCTTTGCTTGCCAATTTATGTTGAATTGACTGAAGAAGATATTCAACTGATTTGTAATACAATGGTTCAATGAAGTATTTTATTATTTGCTGAATATTCTAACAGATAAAGTAGGTTATATTTAAACACAAAAAAAATATGTTAGAATATCATTTGAAATAAATAAAGAATGAGTAATTGTTCGTACAGAAACTTAAATTATAAAAAGAAGAAATATGAAAAAACTAATTATTTTAGGGGGTAGAGGTGTCGGAATGTGGGCTGCATCTATTGCAAATGATTTAGGTACTTATGAAGTTCTTGGATATTTAAATGACGTTGTTCCTATTGGACAAAAAATTGGATTGTACAAAGGATATAATGTACTTGGAACATCAAATGAAATTGATAAATTTATTGAAGATAAAGATATCTACTTTTTTATTGGTTATTTTGGTTTGCAAAATGAAGAAGCGACTTACAATAAGATCATTAACCTTAATATACCCAAGGATAGATTAGCAACCTTAATTCATCCTACAGCTTATGTACCAAAAGATTTCTGTTCAATTGGTCAGGGAGTTTTAGTAGCTCCATTTGCACGAATATGCCCAGATTCTACAATTGAAGACTATTGTATATTAATGTCTAGTTCTATTTTAGGACATGATAGTACAATGAAAAAATTCTCTCATCTTGCAGCTGATAGCGTGGTGGGAGGAAATGTTACAGTAGGTTATGGTGCGCATGTAGGTACAAATTCCACTATACGCGAAAATGTAAATATTGGTGACTTTTCCCTTATTGGTTCTGGATCGGTAGTATTAAAAGATGTGCCTAAAAACTCAATTGTTGTTGGTAATCCAGCCAAATTATTACGTGTGAAAGAGTAATTTTAATAAGAAAAACAAGTAATGCTAAAATCCTTTTTTTTTGTACCTGCTAATAACTTGAAATTTATTGAAAAGAGTAAAGTTTTATTAGCTGATTATATTATTTTCGATTTAGAAGATGCTATTTTAGGTAATGAGATGGAAGTCTGTTTTCAAAATCTTACATCTATAGATTTAGTTCCAAATCATATCGTTCGTTTTCGTTTTTTTGATGAAAATGAAAATTTAAATGAAATTGATTTCGAAAACTTACTAAAGATTGGTTTTAGACAATTCATTATCCCCAAATTTGGTGGTGTTGTACAGGCTAAAGCGATAAATGCCTTTTTAGAAAATCACAGGTATAATAATGAAGTGTCCTTTATTCTTTTGTTAGAAGACCCTGCTGGTTTACTTTCAATTTATGAGACATTAAGTAAAGGATTAATTACAGTTTCTGCTCTGGGCTTGGGTAGTCATGATTATTGCAATGCTATGGGGATGAAGCATACGAATTCAAATCTGTATTTTGCAAAACAAATGGTTTTGAACCATGCTAAGGCCTTCAATTTATTGGCTTTAGACACTGTTTCTGTTAATATTGGGTATGACGAAGAATTTAAAGAAGATAGTTTAATTGCTTTTGATATGGGGTTTGATGGCAAGTTCGTTATACACCCCCAACAACTTAAACTTCTTAAGGAAATAGAATACTATACACAAAAAGAAGTAGAAGAGGCTGAAAAAATGTACGATAAGATATTGGAGATAAAAGCACTTAAAACAGCTGTTGTGAAAATTGATGGTAAGGTGTTTGAAAAACCACACATAAATCGCATTGTTAAAATCATAAATTGGAAAAATACTTATGGAAGCAAATAGGATGGGTCATTACTTTGAAGAATTTGAAGTAGGCCAAGAAATAAAACATTGTCAGTCTAAAACTATCTTTGAAAGTGATAATAATATGTTTAGTCTGTTGACAATGAACCATCACCCGGTACATACCAATATAGATTATTGTAAACAGCAGCAGCACGGACAAATTCTTGTTCCTGGCACGTTGGTGTTTTGTTTGGCAGTGCATCTTACCGTGCTGGATATTAGTGGCTTGGCAATTGCGAATTTAGAATATGAAAAAATTGAACATTTAGCTCCTACGTTTATAAACGATACAATTTACAGTCGAACCATTATTCTTGAAAAGATTTTGTCAAAATCCAAAAATGATCGTGGTATTGTTTATGTTGAAACAATTGGTTCAAATCAGAACGGGGTTGATGTTATTAGATTTAGAAGAAAAATTTTAATCAAAAAAAGGGAGGCTTAAATTATGAATAACGAGAAGTATCTAATGCGGAGCATGATGTTTGTTCCTGGACATAATGAAAAACTAATACAAAGTGCGGCTAAGTCTGATGCAGATGTTATATTGTTAGACGTTGAAGATTCAGTTATGCCAGCTATCAATAAACAAATAGCTCGCGATACAATAATAAGTCATGTTAAAGCAAAGACCTTTTCAGATTTTGATGTTTTTGTAAGAATAAATGAAATTACAAGTGGATATCTTTTACAAGATATACTTCAACTAACCATTGAAGGTATTACAGGCTTTCTTTTTTCCAAAACTAATACAGCCGAAGATATTGTTTTTCTGGATAAACTATTGGAGGTAATTGAAATTGAACGTGGATTTGAAGTGGGGAAGTTTAAAATAATTCCTATATTGGAGACCGCTGCATCAATTATTAATGCAAATGATATTGCTCAATCGTCTAAACGTATTATTGCCATTGGTTTCGGTTCAGAAGATTTTGTAAGTGATTTGGAAGGCATACGAGATTTTGATACCAATACAAGTCTTTTTACACCCAGAACTTGGGTTGCAATGGTGGCTCGTACGCACAATTTGATACCTATTGATGCAGCATATATAAAAGTCCATGACTTGGAAGGTCTTGAAGCGCATCTCAAAGTTGGCCGTACACTTGGATATGCAGGTATGTGGGTGTTGCATCCCAAGCAAAATGAATTAGCAAATAAGTATTTTTCACCATCAGATGATGAGGTTACTGGAGCTTATGAGATTTTAGCACTTGCTGATGAAGCAACGAAATTGAACAAAGGTGTAGCAATTATTAATGGGAAATTTATTGGACCACCTTTGGTTGTTAAAGCCAATAGCATTATTAAAAGAGTTAAGTTGATTGAATCAAAAAAAAGATATAGTTTATAATGAATCTATTAGTAAGTATATGTTGTCTTTCCTATAATCACCAGACTTTTCTGCGAGAATGCTTGGCTGGTTTTATGATGCAAAAAACAAACTTTGCATTTGAAGTTTTGATTCATGATGATGCTTCAACCGACAAATCTGCTGATATAATTAGGGAGTATGAATTAAAATATCCGGACATTATAAAACCCATTTACCAAACAGAAAATCAGTATTCGAAAGGTGTTGGAATATCTATAACATATCAATTCCCTCGTGCCAAAGGCAAATACATAGCCATGTGCGAAGGTGATGATTACTGGACTGATCCATTAAAGTTGCAAAAGCAAGTTGATTTTTTGGAGGCGAATGAGGAATATAGCATGTGTTTTCATCCGGTAAAAATTTGGAAAGAGGGTGAATTAATTGAAGATTATATAACCCGTGAAGTTCCCGAAACAACTACCATTTTTGATTTAGCCGAAGGAAATTATATACATACCCCTTCGGCAGTTTTCCGAAAAAATCAGGAAGTGATTGAAGATTTTACAAACATGAATGCTGCTGTGGGTGATTATGTTTTACACATGTTAAATGCAAGGTATGGGATGATAAAAAAGCTACCCAATTTCATGGCGGTGTATAGAGTGCATGGAGGTGGAGTTTATAGTGGTGAAAAATACGGAAGAAAACAAGTTAATTGGTCTCTATTGTTAGTAAATTTAATGCCATACTTTAATGAAAATGTATCTGATCGACTTAGAGATACATTTTTAAGAACAATTGGACATACTTTGAAAGACGGTATATTTAAGGATATTACAGAAAAAAAAGCACTTATTAATCAATTAGTCTCATTTCCTGATATAATAATAAATGAGTTTATTTTGTCCAATCAAAGAGAGAATAAAATATATGAATTGGAAAATAATAAATCAATAAAGAAAACGATAAATAAATTAAAAGAAATTATCAAATATAGATATTTCAAATAGTGTCCTTTTTATGAAAATTGCATTCACATTATGTTCCAATAATTATTTGGCTCAAGCCAAAGCATTGTCTGATTCCGTTAATGAGCACCATCCTGAATATAAATTCTATATTGGTATTGTAGATGAACTTTCTTCGGATATTAATTATAAAGAATTCACTAATGCCGAAATACTCTCATTTAAGGATTTAAACTATGCTATTTTTGATGACATGATTGAAAGGTATAATATCGTTGAATTTAATACAGCAGTAAAACCTTTTTATTTTGATTATTTCTTCAATAGGATAAATGTTGGTGATTCAGTACTTTATATTGATCCGGATATTTTATTGCACCAACGTATGGAAGAAGTCGAGAATAAACTGGAATCATATGATTTTATTTTGACACCTCATTTGTTAGAACCTCTGCATGAACAAAGTCAATTTGAGAAACTGATTTTAAACGTTGGAGTATTTAATTTAGGCTTTTTGGCTTTAAAAGTAAGTGCAACTACAAAAATATTTCTGGACTGGTGGAAGAGTAGATTGCGTTATGATTGTAGAATTGCATTCGATGAAGGTCTATTTGTAGATCAAATTTGGATAAATTATGTGCCGTGTTTATTCGATAATGTTTATATTCTAAAACAACCAGGTTATAATATGGGATATTGGAATTTTAATGAGAGAACAATCTCTATAAAAGATAAAATATATTTTGTTAACGAGGATTACGAATTATCATTATTCCATTATAGTAGTTTTAATCCAATGAATCCTGACAAACTTTGCAAATGGCTAGAATATTCATTTGAAACCCGTCCTGATTTGAAATCCTTATATGAAAATTATGCAAGGATATTGATGAATAATAAGTATGAGTTTTATTCAAAATTTCACAGAGGTCTTAATTTCAAAGAAAATCATCCGTTCGCGGATAATAAACAATTAATATTGACTCGTAGACAAAAAATTGGAAGAAAAGTAAATAAAATAGTCTCGAAAATAGTCTGTAATATATTTAATATTTAAAATGAATAGCCAACATATTATATTTCCCAAAATATCTATTGTAACACCAAGTTACAATCAAGGTGAATTTCTCGAAGATACCATATTGTCTGTTCTTGGTCAAAACTATCCGAATCTCGAATACATTATTATAGATGGTGGTAGTACTGATAATAGTGTTGAAATTATAAAAAAATATGAAGATAGTCTAACTTATTGGGTTAGCGAAAAAGATAACGGGCAATCAGAAGCTATCAATAAAGGTTTTAGCATTGCTACCGGTGATATTTTGTGCTGGTTGAATAGTGACGATATGTATATGCCCAATATATTTAATTATGTTGTTAGTAATCTTAATCCTAAGGAGTTAAAAATTTGTATGGGTCAGTGTATACATATAAACCTTACTGATACACAACTAGATGCATGGGGTAGTGATATACTAAGTAATAAAAACACAGATTTGTCTATGTTTGATTATGTGATTCAACCTTCAACATTTTGGACGAGATTGGTTTGGGAAGAGGTAGGTAAATTAAATGTTAATCAGCATTTTGGCTTTGATTGGGAGTGGTTTTTACGGGCGAAAGAAATGAATATTGAATTTTTGTTACTCAATAAACCATTGTCAATATATCGTATTCATAAAAATCATAAAACAGGCGTAAGTGGTGACAAAAGGCAAATTGAACTTTTAAATATATTCAAGGTATATAATCCTACAATAGCAGTTCTTTTCGAAGCATTATGTAAGGAAACAATTACAAAAAGACAACTCAGCTATAGAATTGTCAAGAAATTTTTGAAATGGATAAAACGTGATTATTCATACGGTAGCATTCTAAAATTTTTAAAGAAAGAAAATTATAATAATTTTTCAAAAGATAACATAAATGCAATTTATGAAAATTATTTTTTAAGATAACCTGAAATTAGTCTGCAAGTACTAACCATTCTGGTCCATGACCCGTGCCATAAATTAAAGACAAGATGTGGAATCTATTGGTTATTAATAACTTTTCAATTTGTTAACAAAACAATATAGAAATTGGAAAAACTATAAGTGGTACGATTTAACATTTTATATATTGATAAATAACTAGTTAACGAGCTGTTAAAATACAAAATTGATACCAGTGAAGAACCTGATAAAAAAATTACAAAGGAGAATAAATAAAGAATTTATTAAGATATTTATTAGTATTAGAAATCAAATTCTATTAAATAAAAATATTAAAGGAATAAAAAATCTTGTAACTCTTGAAAATGCCTTTTTTTCTTCAAAATGTGATTTAAAAATAATTGGAGATAATAATATTATAAAATTAGGAAATTATTCACAAATTTCAAATACAAGTATTTTTGTTGTGGGTAATAATAATTCTATTCTAATCGGAAGTAATTGTAGTATTAAAGGTGGTAGCTTATGGATTGAAGACAATAATTGTACAATTAAAATTGGAAACAATTGTTCAATTGAATCCGCACATTTAGCAGCAACAGAAGATAATAGTATCATTTCTTTAGGTGAAGACTGTATGTTTTCATATGAAATCGAAGTCAGAACAGGGGATTCTCATTCCATTGTTGACCTTTTAACTGAGAAACGAATTAATAAAGCAAAAAATGTTTTTATTGGAAATCATGTTTGGATAGGCGCTAAAGTAACTATTTTAAAAGGTGTTACGATTGGTAATAATGTAGTAGTAGGTACTGGATCAATATTAACTTCGACATATCCTGACAATTCCTTGGTTGTAGGAATACCAGCTAAAATTATTAAAAATGATATTACATGGAAACGTGAACGTATTAAATAAGTTAATTATGAAATGAGTGTATGAATGTAGGTATTCAATACTGGCGCGGGTCAGTGACCTGTGCCAATACAGAAAAAGAAAAGAAACCTTCTTTTTGAATAACACAGGTCACTGACCTGCGCTAGCGGGGGATAGGTGGCTTTGAAATACATAACGCAAAGTAAAATACTTTTTACTTGCAAATCAACTTTCTGCAGGGCACTACAAAGCACTTTCAAAAATACATAAATTGATTTACAAACATTTATCTGTTTGAATGCACTATTTTGCCTTTGTAATTGAACTGATTTGCACATTTTTGTGCAATTATGCTGCAAGTTGGGTTAAGGGACTTACCCACAATACGGAATATTGGGCTGTAAAAATTAACAATACCAAACAACCCATTCGATTCTATGGATACAATTCCGAAAGGATTTTTGCCGATGATGGTATTGAAGCAAAATCAGGTATCCAATTTGATATCCAAAACTCCTCAAATATTGAGATTTACTATTTCAAAACCGAAGCAAAAGATTCGGGCACAACATTAAATGGTCGTAGTGTACCCTTATCAATAAAGAATTCTAATAACCTGAGTTCGGGATAAGAAAGTGTGTCAAAAAGTTGTATCATAGGAGT
>JACDZH010000273.1 GCA_013426815.1 Paludibacter sp. | reverse complement strand
CACGGTTCTGTGAGAGGTTTAGGGGTGAGATTCCCCTTTACCTACTCGATTGATTATCAATCGATTTCAATATTTTCTCCCAAGTTGTCAAAGCTGGCAAAAACTGTTGAAGTAGTTTGCTGTTTTTCTCGTCCGACTTGTCAAAAAGCGAGTTGACATTAATTGCAAACTTTATATTTTCGTCGTCAATAAATACCTCATCCAAAGTCACTTCGTAATAAAATTCCGTTTCTGAATTTTGTTTTCCGATTATTTTTGACTTGTGTTTTAGTTCGACCGATTTGATTTCTGCCGTTAAACCAGTCAAATAAATTGGATTGCTTCTGCCACCAGAATAAATTACAAGTCGTTTTGCTTCCAAAATGCCTATAGGAAAGTCTTTTACACGATTATTACTTTCAACTGCTTGGAAATAAAAAGTTTTATCATGTTTAATAGTTGCTATGTCTTTCGAACGACAAAATCCAAGCGCAACTTTAATTTCTTCGTTTGGTTCTTCATTTTCGACAAATGCACTAAGTTGGTTTTTGTCGATAAAACCTGCAATTTTATTTCTTTGGTTATTTGCAGTTCTGGAGTTTTCTATTTCAAGTTTTCTGTTTTTGCTTATGCTAAGAAATTCTTCTTCTTGGTCAATTCCTAGAAATTTTCGTCCGACAAGATTAGCTGCAATGCCTGTTGTACTGCTTCCGCTAAACGGATCAAGAATCCAAGCATCGGGTTTTGTCGATGCCAAAATTAGTCGAGTTAAAACAGAAAGGGGTTTTTGAGTTGGGTGTTTTCCGCAAGATTTTTCCCACGGTGCTATTGCTGGAAGTTTCCAAACATCTTTCATTTGTTTGTCGCCATTTAGTTGCTTCATAAGTTCATAGTTGTAATAATGAGGCACTTTCTCACATTTTCGAGCCCAAATTATTTGTTCGGTAGAATATGTAAAATATCGACATGAAAAGTTTGGTGGAGGGTTTGTCTTTTCCCAAGTAATTACGTTCAGAATCTTAAAACCTAATTCATTTAAGATCTGACCTACTGAGAAAATATTGTGCATTGAGCCACTAATCCAAATTGTGGCATCATCTTTCATTTTGTCACGAACTAGTGAAAGCCATTTCCGGTTGAAGTCATTAATATAATCAAAGCCTTCGGATTTATCCCAATCGCCTTTGTTTACGCTAACAATTTTTCCGCTTTGTATCGATAATCCGTTATTTGATAGAAAGTAAGGCGGGTCGGCAAAAACCATATCAAATTTATGTTCAAACTGAGGCAAAAGTTCCATAGTATCCCCTTTTAGAAGATAGAAATTCTTGTCGTCTGATTTGTAATATGGTTCAATCATGTTTAAAAATGAACGATTCCTTCTTCTTTTATTTGCTCAATAAATTTGCTAATTGATGTAAGATTGTATAAACTTGGTATTACATTAAATGCTTCTTCAAGTTTGTTTTTCGCTGAATGCCAGCCTTGTCCATCAGTAATCCAAACAAATTCGTAGTTTTCGTATTGATTAATTTTGGGAGCAACATCTGAATAAGATCTTGCTGTCTCGTTTAACTTAGAACCACCACCATTGTAATAATTCACTTCAATTAAATAGGTCTTCTTTTGAGTTTTAATAGCAAAATCAAATCTTTTTAAATCTTCTCCAAATCCAATAACTTCGGGGAATAAAGTATTGTTAACTTGTTGTTTATAATGAATATCAGCACTATCTAAAATTAACGCAACAGCTTTTTCCATATTGGTTCCGCCTCTGTTCTTTCTTGCGTTTGTGTCTAAACCTACTTCAATTCCGAAAACGTAATCTACAAGATTAGTAATGTTTTTGTTTCGGAATATTTCGCCTAATCCTGTTTCTTCAATATATTCAAAAATACTTTCGGGTGAAGCAAAATATGATTTTAATAAAACAATTTTACCCTCATTGTTAATCGTCTTTTTGTCGTCTTTTTTTCTGACTGCAATTAAAATATCTAAAACGTCAAAAACTTTTTCGTTCTCTTCAAATAACTCTTTTACAGCATTTTGTAAATCGTCTTTTCCAATCAAATAATTTAGTTGGTTTAACTTTATAGAAATTTTGTTTATGTTTTCTATTATTTTCTCGAAGTCAACAAAATAATCAAGAGTAGCATTAGTTTCGCTCAATTGGGTTAAAAATTTCTCAAATTGCTCTGACATATTGTTGATTATTTGAAGTGTTAGTAATTAGTAGTTCAGTTAATTTTCCTCGTTTTTCTGGGTTGGCGTTTATACTTCTCTTTGCGTCCACTCTGTTTATAATGAATTCACTGTAAAGGTCATCGAAAAAGTTATCATTCATATCTTTTCCTTTTACATCTGAGTTGCTCAATATCCATTGATGTCCCATTAAATCTAATTTTGCACAAAAATCTCTCAGTCTTATCTGCTCAAAGTCGTTAAATTCGTCTTTTGCATAAGAATTAAAACTTGAAGTTTGACTCAAAGGTTTATAGGGTGGATCAAAATAAAACAAAGAGTTTTGATTTGTAAAATCAATAGTTTTTTGATAGTCGCCACTAAGAATTTCAACTCTTTGAAGTGCTTTGTTAACTGCTAAAATATTTTCTCTGTCACAAATTGTCGGTTTCTTGTACGAACCCATCGGAACATTGTAACCATTGTTTCTATTCACACGATAAAGTCCGTTAAAACAAGTCCGATTTAGAAAGATAAAAAGTGCTGCCTGTGTACTTTTTTCTGTGTTCCGTGTGTTATAAAGTTCTCTCTTTTCGTAGTAATATTCTTTCTTTTCGAGTTCTTTTAAGTCCAACGAATGATACTCGTTTTGTAAAATTTCGAGGACTGAAATTAGTTCTTTTGGCTTTGAAGCAATTGTTTTATAGGTGTTTATCAAATCTGCGTTAATGTCGTTTATAACTGCTTTTTCCATGTTTGGAAAGTTGTTCAACATCCAAAATAAAATTGCTCCGCTTCCTACAAATGGTTCGAGGTAAGTAAACTTAGACTTAGTGAATTGAAAAGGCAACGCCTTTTCAATTTCTGATATTAATTGAGTTTTTCCACCTGCCCATTTCAAAAATGGTTTCGCTATTTTGTTCTCCATTGTGTCGTTCTATTTCCTTTTGTTATAGATGCAAAGTTAAGCATTTTTCTCAGGTTTTATCTTTGTCTTTTTCACTTTTTTTTAAGTCTCGAAATTGTCTGAAAATGAGGTGATCTCGGTCATTCTTTTTTTTACAAGGGCTACGCCTAACGACTAAGGCTAAGCGCATTTGGCGGCACCGTTGTACGGTATGTTTCATTTGCGGGAGCGTTCGCTGTCGTGGAACGACAAAGTGAATGCGGGAGCAACACTGCCGGAATGCACGTCAGCCAGCCAGTGCCCATAGGCGTGTGTTATGGGCTAGGTTGTGTGTCCTGCGTTGTCTCGGGGTACAAATATATAGATTATATTTTAACAG
>JACDZH010000272.1 GCA_013426815.1 Paludibacter sp. | reverse complement strand
ACCATTGGCACGGTTGGGTATATGATTTTTTCCGTGCTGATTCCCTTGCACCGGCAGGTTTTGTCGGTGGCCGAGGCAGGTATGGGGCGCGAGGGGAGTGGGCGGGGAGATCATTTTACAAGTGCGGATTGAAAACAGGTGGTCAGAGAACGATTTTATTCATAAGTGCCTAACACACTGAAAGGAGAATGTGTATGTCGGAAAATCATTACGGTTTCAAGTATGACGAATATGGAAATACCCGGGAAATTCTTGTCTATACCAGCGGCGCCGTGGTTGCGTCGATCCCCTTTGTCAATAAGGGAACGGCCTTTACCAAGGTTGAGCGCGGACGTCTGGGCCTTGAGGCGGCGCTGCCGCCCACCGTGCGGACCCTGGAACATCAGGTGGAAAATTCCATGGCCAAGGTCAATGGCAAGGATGATCCCATTGAAAAGTTTACCTATATTCGCTCCCTCTTTGACCGCAATGTGACCCTGGCCCATGCCCTGATCAAGAGCGATATCGAGCGGCTGATGGGAATAATCTACACCCCGACGGTGGGGCTGGCGGTGCAGCAGTACTCCTCCATGTTCCGCCAGGCCAACGGCCTTCATTTCTATCCCGATAACATTGACCGGGCCGAGGATGTGCTCAGGCGCTATCTCCATCGCGATATCCGGGTGGCGGTGGTGACCGACAACCAGGGCATTCTCGGGATTGGTGACCAGGGAGCGGGCGGCATTGCCATCTGTCTGGGGAAATTGATGCTCTACACTCAAGGGGCGGGAATCGCGCCTTGGCACTGTCTGCCCATCTCCCTGGATGTGGGCACCGACAACGAGACCCTGCTCAATGACAACGACTATCTGGGCTGGCGGCACCATCGTCTCAAGGGCGACGAGTATCTGGATTTCATCCGCCGTTTTGCCCGGGCCTTCCGCAATGTCTTTCCCAACGCCCTGTGCCAGTGGGAGGATTTTTCCAAGCAGAACGCCTTTGCCATCCGCGACACCTATCTCCATGACCTGATCTCCTTTAATGACGATATTCAGGGCACCGGGGCCATTACCCTGGCCGCCATTCTGACCGCCATGAAGATCAAGAGAAGCAAACTCTCGGAGCAGGTTTTTCTGATCCACGGGGCCGGAGCGGGCGGAATCGGAGTGGCGGAACAGATTGAGACGGCCCTCCTGGATGAGGGGATGGATGTCGATTCGGCCAGGGCCAGGATTTTCACCCTCGATTCTCGCGGGGTGGTCACCATTGATCGGGACATTGAGCCCTACAAACAAAAATTTGCCAAGGATAAAAAGGCCCTGCCCTGGTTGCAGGACAAGAAGAATCATGATCTGGCCAAGGTCATCGAGCTGGCCGGGGTGACCGTGCTCATCGGGACTTCCGGCCAGGGCGGCTGTTTTACGGAAGCGGTGGTGCGACAGATGGCGGCAAACAGCGAGCGGCCGGTGATCATGCCGCTGTCCAATCCCACGGTGATGGCCGAGGCGGTGCCGGCTGATATTTATACCTGGACCGACGGCAAGGCCCTGGTCGCCACCGGCAGTCCTTTCCCGCCGGTTCTGGTGAACGGGCAGGAGCAGCGCATCAGTCAGTGCAATAATGTCTTTGTCTTTCCCGGTGTGGGCTTAGGGGTGCTGGCCTCCGGCGCCCGTGAGGTACGGCCGAGTTTTCTCACCGCAGCGGCGCACGCGGTGTCCGAGTGTGTCAGCCGCAGCGAGCGGGAGCAGGGTCTGCTGGTGCCGGCCGTGTCGACCTTGAAGGCGGTGAGCGCCAAGGTCGCCCTGGCCGTGGCCATGGCGGCGGTGAAGGAAGGGGTGGATCGACCTTGTGTCTATTCCACCTTCCAGCATAATCAGGACGAAGTGCGCATGAAGCAGTTGATCAGCAAGATGCGCTGGAGTCCCCAGTATCTGCCGCTGGTGGGGATGTAGAGAGAGCAAGGGGTTAAAAGGGGGCTGAAGGGATTATCTTCCCTTGCCCCTTTAAGCCCCGAAGGTGCCGCCACCCGCGATTCCATGCCCGGACAGGGCCGGGGAGCGGTCAGGCCGGAGGCAAATCGGGGAGTTTGCAAACTCACAGAGAATGGTGTACGGCAAGATTATCTCCCGTCCTGCCCCGCCTGACACCCGGCGTTCGTAGCCGCGCCGGGTGGTTTAAACGTGCCAGCACAGTACCGGGGACTTGAATCATAAGAAGTTCTGCAAAAACTGGATATCCTTTTATTCTGGATGATATGCAGAAAAACGCTCTTTTTAAATCACGCACATTTTTTCAGATTATTTATTGAGATTTTGGTACCTTACTAAAATCTCTCAGGGTGGCGAGGTGAAGAGCTTGAGTTTGTCGGTAGAGGAAAACATCCCGCAATTCCTGCAAGTCGGAATGATATACAGATCTGCATAACTACTTGTGTAATGATGAATAAGCTGGTCACATAAAGGGAAAATTTAAGAATAATTTTCAGGAGAAGAATATGGAAAATGAAATTAAAGATTTTGCCACTTCTATTGGAGCTACAGAGCCAAAACCGGGAGATGAAAAATATTTAAAATTTCGGCAATTATTCAAGAGATCAAATTACTATTTGTTTAATGGTACGCTCGCTATTATCAAAATTAGCCGCAGTCAAAAACCCTTCTGGGGAGTGGGAAAAGATTTTATAGATTTTCTAAATCTTGTCCCAAATTACTATTTGATTCTCCTAGTTTCAAACAAAGAAGGGTGGTGTTTTTGTAAAACAGAAATTAATAACAATATTCATAATAGTACTTGGCGTTTGCGAGAGGCTGATGGCAATTATAAAATAAATGTTCCTCTGCCTGATAAAAATTCCTTTATATCACCAAATCAGTTGCTGAAAAAATTAAACTGACACAACATGTCGCTCAAGTGGGGCAGGCCAAAAGCTGCGCTTTTGGCCTGCCCCTTAGCTTTACGTTATACATAAGAATAAAAAAATGGATATAGCATCAATAAGTGCAGCATTAGCCGGAATTAAAAGCGCAACTGAAATAGCAAAAATAATAAAAGACAGTGGTGCATCGCTTGAACAAGCTGAGATTAAACTAAAACTCGCTGATTTAATTAGTGCATTAGCTGACGCAAAAATTGAAATTGCTAATATTCGGGAAGCTCTGTCAGAAAAAGAAATTCAGATAAAAGAACTCAATCAAAAATTAGAAATTAAAGAAAATATAGTATGGCAAAAGCCATATTACTTTATCATTGAAAATGGCAAAAAAGATGGGCCATATTGCCAAAAATGCTATGACAGTAAGCAATTACTTATGCGCTTACAGGGTACAGAAGGATTTTGGCAATGCAATGAATGTAAAAGCACAGTCACTGATGATGACTACGATAATAGCCCCTTTAACATGTAACCAGACAATGGGGGCAGAATGGGGTCACAGAATGGGGTCAGGCTTGACTTGTTGACATTCCACTAGAGTCAAACGGTTCCTCGCTGTTTCCAGTGGGTAAATAAATCTGG
>JACDZH010000271.1 GCA_013426815.1 Paludibacter sp. | reverse complement strand
GGATAATCCGTCAATGTCTGAACAATGAAGACAGCGAGTCCTGTCTTCTCGCCGAACGATCCTTTCTGCGCACCCTGGAGGGCGGCTGCTCAATCCCGGCCTTTGGTCTGGCGGTGCTGGAGAATAATATCCTGACCCTCACCGTCGGCCTTGCAAGCCTCGATGGCGCCACCATCCTCCGAAAATCGGCGCAGGCTCCCCGCCACGAGGCGGAACACCTGGGTGAACAACTGGGCCGGTATATCCTTGACAATGGCGGCCGGGAAATGCTGGCCGAAATCCGCCAGCATCAGGGCTAAGTGTAATGTTATTGGATGGTTGGATAAAGACATTTGTTTTCAATATTGTGTGCCAGGCAGAGTCTATCTAGCACACAATAGTGAACTATTCTGTCTAATACACTGTTCGGCGGCGACAATCATAATAAGTAATTTTTCCTCAAGAAAACCGATTGGAATAATAAGGAATAACAGACATGAAGACATTTATACTTGATCACATACAAATCGACATCACTGAGGAGGCTGAGGCGTACAATACGCTCCGAAATAAATATAAAAAAAAGGCTAAAGCAATATCAACAGAATTTAATAATAAGTGGGGTTTATTATTTGAAAACATTGATGAAGTTCATGAGAAATGCCCCAATATAGCTCAGGAGTACCTTCTAGATATTGTGGATACTGCGATTAGAGACCTGATTGCAGTGGAAATAACAGATATATCTGATTCTAAATTTATTTCTGATTATGTTACTCCTAGAATTACTTGGCAAAGCGATTTTGCAATTATTGATGATCAGTATATGGAGATCATTCTAGATTCTGATGCCTATGAAGAGTATAAAAAATCTAGGTCAAGTGGTGGCGGCGGTGTTATGGGTGGTGGTTTTGGAGTTGAAGGTGCAGTTGCCGGTATGGCGATAGCTACAGCTGCAAACTTGGCTATTGGAGCAGTTAGCGGAATATTAAATGCGACTGCAGATGGAATAAGAACTATCGGAGTTAATAAATTAAAAAAAGATTTATTTGATAATATACAGACTAGGAAGCATCTAGCAGAATCAATATACAACTTAGTATTTAATGTGCACTTTGCCGTTTTAGATGTAATTAAAAGCCGTAATCTAGGTCATATTTATGAAAATGTTCCAGTAGAGCAGCAAGAAAAATCTATGTCCATAGTGGAAAATATAAAAAGGAAAAGAATAGAAATAAACAACATAAAATCATCATTGATTGATGCTATTAAATTGGACAGATATAACAATGAAGCCTATAGCTATTGGATAAATAATTTCCCAAGTGACAGTTCTGCAATAGATACTTTGGTTGATTATTTTTGTATCGACATAGACAAACAGGTAATTTCTCCGTCATTATCAGAGGATTCGGATAAAGAAAAACTTGAAAATACAAATAATGAAAATAATTCTGTCGTAGATGAGTTGGATGAACAAGTATTTGATGGGGTTAAGTTTGATACAGTTGCAGAAGCAAATAAGGTAAGAGCTCAATATGTAGATAAATTTTTAAAGTCTGGCAAGAAGATTGATGAAGGGAAAAAGAATGAATTTAAAAAAATTTTCAAAAATGATGAATCTGTAAGTAGCGCTGATAGTAAATTGGGCTGCATTGGAGGCTTGGGTTGTTTAACTGTTTTTATCCCACCATTTTGGCCTGGGATAATTATTTTCATTATAATTATGAGTATTTTGATTCCATATGGAAATTCCAAAAAAAAGACAGCTTTGAAGAACTGGCTTAAAAAACAACAGAATTATCAATAGTACTTGACTTCGGCATGCCAAAAATTATCGCTCAAAGATTGTCGCATCCATTTCTTCTCATCTATCACATAGAACAAGATAAGTATTCAGAAAGGCCGTCTACCCAACATTTAATCACGGAGGTATAAATGATTATCCAGATAGAAATACCAGATACACTTCCAGAAGGTCGTCGTTCATCCTTTAAAAAAGGGATTGCTGAGGGACTGATTGAAGCCGCTACAACAAGGACAGAATTAGAACACACACCAGAGGGACATGAGATCTACAGAGAGAAAGGGAAGAAAGTTGGCATAGCATTGGAAGAAAAAATTCAAAGTGCGTATCCTAAATAGGCCATAATTTTATTACTCAGTGTGTAATTTTGGAAGAAAATGAGTGCCATTATTTTTGCCAATCAAAATCAAACGGCAAAAAAGCCGAACAATTTGCTACACCAGACCCCAAGGGGCGGCGTTTTTCGGCTGTCATTTTGACTGTAGTTTCCATAGTTTCCTGTTGTAGTTTTGTGTTCCCTTGGGGCAGGTGAGCATGGCGTTGGCTGCATTGAATACACAAAGACAATGGATAAAAAACAACTCATAGAATACCTTAACCAGTATGTTCAGTCAGATGAACCAGCGCATTTTCGCCCATCTGAAACTAAAGACGTATTTGTCTCTGACATACCGGAAGATGTTGGAATCGAAATTTCTGAACTTGATGAAAAAGGTATTCGCCATATTGAACTTGAGGGCTCATTTAAAAAACAAAATGGCAAATTGTATCTCCATATGGCACATGATTGGTACCGAAAATGGTGGACTGCACCATTAGGTTTGGCTCACCACATGGATCTTATTAAAAGACTTGTGGAATTCAGGCAAAGAGAGGAACAAAACATTGAAGGGATTGAATTCGATGATGAAGGGGATTGGTGTCATTTATATTATTCAATAATCGTTCCTGCTAAAATCAAAACACTTTATGATGCATATGATTTCGGTATTGATTTCTCAATTTGGAAAGATAGGATTCTTCATAGTGTTCAAAATAGAATCGGTGCGATTGTAAACGAAATTGCTAATGAATATTCATCATTTAAGTCTCTCGATTTCCCAGAACTTATCTCTAGGGTGGGCAGCGAAAAAGACTCCAATATCAAGGGTAGATTGCTTGAAGAATTAATGCATAAATTTTTCAGTTTTGTTAAAGGTTTTGAAATTATTGAAAGGTTAAAGACAGAGACTGAGGAAATAGACTTAGTAATTTTGAACAAATCTACTATTCCATTATGGCAAAAGGAATCTTCCCTTATTTTGGTAGAGTGCAAAAACTGGTCAAATAAATGTGGTAAAAATGAATTAGTTATTTTCAAAGAAAAAATTTCCAACCGCAAAGGGAGAGCAAAAATTGGGTTCTTTGTTTCATGGAATGGTTTTGCGGAAACATTTACCAAAGAAGACTTGAGAAGCTCTCATGGCGACATACTGGTTGTGCCAGTCACTGGTAAAAATATTGTAGAGGCATTGTCTGGTTCCACAGAAGAACATCTTGAAAAATGGTGGATTAATGCAACATCAACCTAATCAGCCAACAATTGGTTCAACCTGACTGCCGGGAGCAGCGTTGCGCTAATCGCGTCAAGCTCAGTGGCGGCGGCAGGTTACCCTTGGCGTTGTACTTAAAGCGTATGAAAAACAGATGCGGATGGTGCGGTACTGATTTGTTGTATGT
>JACDZH010000270.1 GCA_013426815.1 Paludibacter sp. | reverse complement strand
TTCTCGTCAAATTTTATATATAAACGTAGTCTGAGTTTAACAGCAGACCCTAACTGATTTATTTCCAGTTTCTTTGCTTAAATATGATTGCCGAAAGTCCCACCAATACAACATAAAACGGATAAATAGCAGACAAAATCAAAGCAAAAAACCACACACGTTTTAAATGAAAAAATTGTTGTACTGAATAAAGTAATACTAAATCTATCAGGTATTTAAAAATAATTACAACGGTGAATAGTTGCCAATAATTTGGTTCTATAATTGAACTTGTCAGCAAAATAAAAGGCAATAAACCCATGGCGAAAACCACACAAGCAGTGTAAATTAACTGCCAATCGGTATAAGAAGGTGATTTTGAAGCCCAGCGTTTTCGTTGAATTATGAAGTTGCCAAATGATTTTGCCGATTCAGTTTCAACAATTGCCGATTCAGATTTTAAAAAACGAATCACACCACCTCGTTTCTTTATACTTAACAATAAAAAAACATCATCACCCGATAGTTCTTCATTGTGCAAATCGTCCTGACTTTGCAACCAGGCACTTTTGGTAAATGCCAGACTGGCACCATTACACAAAACAGGCATTCCGGCACCAGCAGCACCTGCTCCCGAAGCTACCAAACTTATAAATTCAAGTGATTGAAGTTGAGAAAATAAGTTTTGATGATTCGACAGTTTTACTGGACAGATAATTAAATCGCTTGGGAACGAATGTTGAAAGCGTACAATTGATTCCAGCCATTGTAAAGGCGGAAAACAATCAGCATCGGTGGTCACTATTAAATCTGCACTTGCATTTAAAATCCCTTCAACTAATGCATCTTTTTTTCCAAAAAGTGTAGCATTTACCACTATGCAGTTCGGTAAATCATGTTTAGCCGATTCAAGAATTGATGGTGTATTATCTTCAGAATGATCATTCACCAAAATCAATTCAAAATTTTGAAAACTTTGTTGAACCAATGCAAAAAGTAAACTCGGCAAATTGACTTCTTCGTTCCGGCAAGCTACCACAATTGAAACCCTTGAATTCTCAATTTCATCTGCTTTTGGCACAAAGTCAGGCATACGCCACCAGCCAAACACAAAAACTGTGATAAGAATAAGGTAGAGAAGGCTAAAAGTAACTGCAATTATTATCAAAAACATGATGGAATAGTTAAAAAAAACTTCCAATCGGGAGAAAGGAAGTTTTGTGAAATCTAAAATAAATAATTTAATCCAATGTACATTCCTGTATTTCCATCTTGTTTGTCGAACGCTTTTCCAAAATCGGCAGAAATCACAAAATTTTCATTCCAACCAATTTTTAGTCCAATACCGGCAGCAGAGTGAAATTTGCCGGAATCGTAAGGGTTAAAATATTTTTCCTGGTCAATCGAAGAAATATTCGACATATCTAAACTAATAGGTTTAAGTATCAACCCTGAATCAAAAAACACATTTGTTCCTACATAAAAATTCTGTTTCAACCATTCGAAACGAAGAAATTTATACCTAAACTCTAGATTTCCAAAACCCACGGCGTCGCCAATAACACGATTCCGTAGCACACCACGAACGGAACTTTTACCACCCAACCCCTGGTTTGTAGCTGCAATTAAATAACTTGTAATTAATTCAGGTTGTGCATAATACGGAACTCTGTCAGATCCAAAAGTAGTTTGATAATCCAGTCGGTAAGCAAATATCAGGTCTTTTGCAAGTGTAAAATACTGCCGATGAATAATTGCCAACTTATTATGTGGATTTGTTTGATTTAAGAATTTTGGAGCCGATTGTATCACAGCTTCTGTAAATATTCCTTTTGTAGGGCAAGCCAACTGATCACGTGAATCAAACTTAAAACCTACTTTGATATAATTAATATTTCCGCCTGTTGCTTCATCATTACTTATTAATCCCCATGCTTTATATTTCTGAAACAAATTACCACCCGGAACTGCCGTTAAACCTAATTTAGTAATATTAACAGTGTCCATTTTGAAATTATAAAAAGCATAACCACCAACCCAACCAAATTTTGATTCACCAAAATATCCCTGAAAATCTGACTTAATTCTAAATGTGTTTTTCTCACACTTATAAAAATTACTATAGGTGTTACTGGTCGAAACATCATAAAAGCTTTGATAGCCATTAAAACCATAAAAATCGGACATTTGATCGGGAACGTAAGCAATATCAAGTGTTGTACGAACCTTTGGAATTAGCTTTTCCGAATCATACCTCAAACGCGCAATTGTTGTTCCTTTTGTATAAGTGGATAATTCAAGATAAAGTGAATGGTTGTATTTTGGGAAAAGTGAGCCATCGCCATAATCGTACAAATTGACCAAAGCACCATATTGGAAACCCAAATCAGAATCAAAGGAAACTGCCGGTAATGCTCCAAAGCCAAATCCCTCTTTTACTTTTTGTTGCGAAAAAATTATCGATATGTAAAAAAACATGCAAAAAACAAGTGTTATGCTTCTCATGCAATAAGTTATTAAGTTTGGGTAAAAGATATGAAAAAAAGTGAATAAAAAAAGCACAATGTAAAGTGCGCTTTAAATTCCTTCTAATAAATTGATTAGTTTCCTTTACATTTATCACAAATTCCTGAATAGGATATTTCAACTGCATTAATCGAAAATCTCGAAAGTTTCGGGAATTCAAACAACTCAGATTTCAAATTAAAAATGTCGTGAACCTTACCACAACTTCTACAAATAAAATGTGCATGTGCAGAAACGTCTATATCATAACGGGCATTTTTTTCGTCAATAACCAAAGCACGCACTGCCCCACGTTCAACAAAAATATCGAGTGTATTATAAACAGTTGTTTTTGACAACGTTGGCATATTTGGACATAATGCTAAATAAATTTCATCAATCGTTGGATGCGTTCTATTATTCATTAAATAATCCATTACTGCGGTTCGTTGCACTGATGGTTTTATAGAATGTTGACGCAAGTATTTGTGCGATTCAAGAGTTGTTAACATAATTGTAAATTTAATTAAAATGTAATGAATACAAAGATAGAATCTTTGTTCTAAAAAAACAAGAAAAAATGGATAAATATTTCAATTACAGAACTATATTGTCTATTATTAACTATTAAACGGACTATAATCAATTATTTTGTACTTTCAATAATTTCAGGATATTAGAATTATCTAATATCTAGGTTTAAATATATTAATAATGGCTCAATTACGAATAATGTGGAAGAAATCAGGAAGTAATTATTTCAACATATAGTTCACATAGTTACTTTCTTTGAATTTTAAGACTCAGAACTCACTGTTTTACCTTCGGTAAACAGACTGATTAACAAGAAAATTTAACGAAGTTATATTCTTAAGTGATCTAAATCTTTTAGGTTGAATGTTATATAACGAAAATATATATCAAGCTTGTATTCTATGTGATTAAAAACTTGCCCACCCAATATGAAACAGAACCTTATTAATTAGAGTGTGTTTTTTTAGTCACAAAAGTGTTTAAAAATTTGTGTAT
>JACDZH010000269.1 GCA_013426815.1 Paludibacter sp. | reverse complement strand
GGGGGTGACCAAAGAGCCCCTGCCCCGTCTGGTGCAGGCATTAATCGCTGGAAAATTGAATGAGGTCATAAATCATGTGTGAAGCAAGCGCGTACCTGAGTAAAGACGGCGAAGAACAGCTGCTTATGGAATCAGTGGACATCATTGAGCCGCAGGGCGAGAATGTCTTCCGCCTGGTGGGAATCTTTGGAGATCAGAAGATCATCCATGCCCGCATCAAGTTGATGAACCTGGTGGATCACCGGATTATCTTTGAACAATAACGAATCTGCCGCTTTTTCCCCTGGCCCTTGCAGACTAGGGCCGGGCCTTGTTCTTGACCAGTAGTTTCAGAAAATTTTCGTTATTTTGATTACAGAAGTAATCGAACAGGTGGAAGAAAGCACTCAGGATTGAGGTTTTCAGAACTGATTTCCCCATAAAAACAGCCGTCTGTCATTCAAGCCACGAAGGCTTTTGTGTTCCCTGGAGGAACCAAAGGTCTTCGTGGCTTTTTTTTGCCATAACGAAATCCACCAGTTTTATGGTCCGAGCGGATCAACGCAGTCCCATCAAAACTGGCACAAGGCCTGGTTGACTTCAAGAAGGACACAGGGATGACTTTCATCACCAGACAAGGAGCAAAGGATGAAGTTTCAAGGAAAAGGAGTGTTACCAGGGTGTTTTCTTGCCGCCATGCTGTTCCATTCATCGCTCGGTGTCAGTCCAGCTGGAGCCGGTGCCGAGAAAGCGGCGCAAGATCCTCAGGCCGTACCGGAACAGGCAGCGACGCCGAAAAATATCTCAGAGATCGTGGTCTCGGCTGACAGGATCATCACCCCGATCATGCAGGCCAGTGAAACGGTGTATACCGGCAGTGAAATAACCGCCAAAGGCATAGAAATTCAAGGGCCCAGGGCGGACACCAGTGTTTCCAACGCCCTCAACCTGCTCCCCGGGATCAATGTGGAAAGTGCGGACAGCAACGGGCTGGCGGCGGAAATGGGCAATGTTCGTGTTCGTGGCATCCGAGGTTCTCTGGGCTCCCTCACCGTGGAAGGCGTTCCCAACTATGGCGGCAACCCCATCGGCCCCCGCGACTATCTCTATGATCTGGAGAACATGCAGGGGCTCTCCGTTTATAAAGGGGCGGTGCCCGTCGATATCGGCACCGGCATCGGTTCGCGAGCCGGCGCCATAGATCTGAAACCGGACTGGCCCCACGAAAAGACTGGACTGCTTTTCAAGCAGGTGCTTGGCTCAAACGACTACACCCGCACCTTTGCCCGCTTTGATTCGGGCGCCATTCCCGAGGTCACCACCCGTATTTCCGGCTCCTATTCCTACACTGATGCCGAAAAATGGCGCGGCCCCGGCGATCTCGGTCCTCGGAATAATGCCAATATCGCGGTGGATCAATCCCTGGGGCAACGACTCAACGCCAAGGTCTGGGTGAACCATAATGATCTTGACCAACATCTCTACCGGGCTCTCAGTTATGCCGAAATGAAAAACCTGTCTGCCAACTACTTCAAGGATTTTAACCCGACCCTTACCGGTATTGCCGCCAAAGATAAAGATTATTACGATTACAACCGTGGCTCCTATAAGAATGATGACCAGTTAGCCATCCTCACCCTGCGGGCCACCGATAGCCTCAATTTGTCCCTGAAACCGTACCATTCCAAGGAAGATACCGAGATCCTTCAAGGAGTGACAAGCAGCGGCGGCATGGTACAGAAACGGCTCAGGGATATAGATCGAACCGGTATCATCGGCGAAGGAAGTCTTGATATCTCTGGAGTCAAGACCTCCTTCGGACATCAATACGAAAGCTCGGACATGAACATCTCCACCGAAAATTATGCCATCACCGGCTCAACTCTTTCCTATCGCGGCATGGGGGTCATGGGCACCAGCGGCACCACCTATCTGAACAGCCCCTATCTGAAGCTCGCTGGCGAGCATGGCCCCTATGCCTGGCAGGCCGGAATGAAATACTTCCTCTTTGAAGACTCGGAAAGCGATGGCTACGTCACCGGCCCCGGCCCTGCCTATGCCCCGGTACGGGCGACGGACCTTGACCGGACTGCCCAGGATTATGACATCTGGCTGCCCACCGTCGCCGTCGGCTATCATTTCAACGAAGAGCTTCAGGCCCATACAAGTTACGGGCGTACCTTTATCCGACCCTATTCCTATCTGCCGCTGGTCTCTCTCTACAATGCCAACCGACCAGCCTTCCAGAAGGCGGGAGTCAATCTCCAGCAGATGTTTGACGGCTATGGCATCGAGCAGTCCGATACCGTTGATCTGGGGTTGCGGTATACCAGCGGCCGACTTGATATTGATTCCACCATCTATTACGGCAAATATCAGGACCTGCTCACCACCATCTACGACCCTCGGGTCAGATTGAACTATCAGCAGAATATCGGCGAGGCCACCGGTTACGGACTTGATGTGGAGATCAATGCGACCCTCACCGACACCCTGACGATCTTTGTCAACCCTTCCTGGACCATCATGACCTATGATGGCGATCTGTCATACGCGGGAGCACAATTGGACACCGATGGCAATCAAGTCGTGGACACTCCCGAGTGGCTGGTCAAAATGGGGCTCATCTATCATCCCGGCAACCTGGAGGTCATCCCCATGGTTCGTTTTCAAGGCAAACGATACACTGATGCTGAAAACAAGGGGGAAGTGGGATCCAATGCCATCGCCGATCTTCGCTTAACCTATACCTTCGATGGGATAATGAAATCAAAGGCCCTGAAGGTCTCCCTTGACCTGACAAACATCTTCGATAAAGAGTATGTTTCGGTGATCAACGCCTCCGATGATACCAGAGACGGGCTTGCCACGTTCTATCAGGGGGCGCCGTTCGCGGCCATGTTGAGCGCCGTACTGGAATTCTAAAGACCAGCCCCGCCAGAAACTGCGGACAGAGCATGAACAAAGAACCAGCACCATTTATTCAACATCAAATCAGGAGAACACTCACCATGTGCATGACCACGACCACAACCCCGATGACCACGAAAAACGACTGGGACCGCTGCGTTGAATTCCACGGCCATTCCTGTCCGGGCCTGGCCATTGGCTACCGGGCCTGCCAAGCGGCCCGTGAAAAACTGAACCTGCATTTTTCAAAAGACGAGGAGCTGGTGTGCGTCACCGAAAACGATGCCTGCGGGGTGGACGCGGTACAGCTCCTCACCGGCTGCACCATGGGCAAGGGAAATCTTATCCTGCGACCCGTGGGCAAGATGGCCTTCAGCTTTTTCTGCCGCCAGAGCGGCGACAAGCTGCGCGCCGTCTTTAAATCACCCTTTCCCAAAGATATGGATCGTGTCGCTTGGCAGCAGCGCATCCTCAGCGCGCCGCTGGATGAGCTCTTTGATTTTAAGGAACCGGGCTATGAGCCCCCCTCCCAGGCCCGGTTGTTCAACCGCCTGCTGTGCGCCAAATGCGGCGAGGGCATGGCTGAGAATACCGGCCGCTTTGAAGATGGTGAGACCGTCTGCCTGGACTGCCACGCGG
>JACDZH010000268.1 GCA_013426815.1 Paludibacter sp. | reverse complement strand
CGGATAAAATTACGGCGCCTTTATCCGACACTTGATTGTTGACGAGACACTAGCTATTGCTTCCTGCTGGTACGTGAGGTTGGCATCAAATTGCAGTTTCATAATGATCCACCCTCAGCCGCTACGATCTCCGCAAGTAGGAGTTGCGGGTTGTTGTCCATAGTCGCCATTGTAGCCCTCTCTATACCGTCTTAAAGACAGTCTGGTTGTGCTTTTCCTTGCCCATGTTGCGAGCGGCAAAGGTCTGCACGGTGTTTGCCTTGAGCTGATCATTGCCGCCAAAGGCTGCATCCAGGCAAATGAACTGCATCGGCTCGGCTTCGGCCACCGCGTTGATAAGCTCAGCGCTCACCTTGTCTTCCAGGCAGAGGAGTAAGCCACCCCCGGCGATGGAATAGACCGTCTTGCCTGCAAGGGTTTGGGACTCGATTTGTTCGCTTGGTGGAAAGCCCGCCTTGATAAGGATTTCATAAAGTAAATCTTCTGGCCTGGCCTTGGGGTCGATATGGTCGATAAAGAGTTTGAGCTGTTTAACGAGGGTTTCCGGAGTGGTGTCAGGCGGGAGGGATTGCCATTGTTTGAAATTGGATTTATCGAGTTTCAGGACTTTGAAGCCTCTATCCTGGGGGGATGCGTTGTCGAATGGTAGTTTGCCGTTTTGTTCTGCTTCGAGTTTCTTGATGACTCGGCGGATGCGTTCTTTACCAATATCAGCGATGGTTTTGTGCCCAGCTTTGAAAGCCTCGCTGTCTTCGGTGCAAGGTTCGGGAAGTTGAACCATGATGAATTTGCGATTACCGTTATCGTGCTTGTTTAGGTCGAGGGCAGCGTGGGCGGTGGTGCCGGAACCGGCGAAGAAATCGAGAATGATGTCCGTGCCCTTCGTTGCAATTTTCCCAAAAGCACTTATGAGTTTTACAGGTTTAGGGTTATCGAAAATACCTTCAACTCCAAAAAGAGATCCAAGTTCTGCTGAACCGTCTTGATTAGATCCGAATTCATCATGTGTTAAGAAGTTAATAGCAGGCTGCCCTTTTTCTTCTGCTTCTTGAAGAAATATTTTTATTCGAGGAAAACCATTACCTCCATCTGTCCAATGCACTCTATTATCGGCCAACAACAGGTTGAAAGTTTCTATATTTCCATACCAGGTTTCATTAAATACCTTGCCCGTTGGGGTAGTAAGTTTATAGGCGGAGCCACCTCGTCCAACTGCAGCTTTCCAAGGATTTGTTGCCCATGGCCCTCTTTTATCATGGTCAGGATTGCGATAATCTGACCTTCTGCTTTCAGACAAAGGTATTCCATAATAACTTTTTAATTCCTTTAAAATCGCTGAATGTTTTGAATAAACAATTATTTGTTCTGCTACTTTCGCGATCATTTTTGTGCCATCATTGGGCTGATTGTGCCTTCGTCTCCATGATATTAGGGCTTCAAAATTTTCTTCACCAAAAACTTCATCACAAACTTTTTTTAAATTACTGACTTCATTATCATCAATTGATATAAAAATAACCCCATCATCCCGCAACAAATTCCGAGCTAGGTATAAGCGCGGGTACATCATATTCATCCACTTGGTGTGGAAGCGTCCCTCGTTGGCCGTATTTGTTGAAAATTTCTTACCATCTCCATCGACCAAACCGGCGTATTCCAGGTATGTTTCCAACGTCTCCGAAAAGTTATCTGGGTAGATGAATTCATTGCCGGTGTTATACGGCGGGTCGATATAAATCATCTTTACCTTGCCATAATAACTTTTCTGCAGGAGTTTCAAGACCTCCAGGTTGTCGCCCTCAATAAACAGATTCTCGGTGGTATCGAAATTGACCGACTCTTCCCGGCATGGCTTCAAGGTAGCAGTACTGACGGTTTGAATGAGCTTCAATGCCTCTTTCTTGCCGGGCCAATCCATGCCGTAGCGTTCCCGCCTGATTTCAAAAAGGTCGGTGAAGGTGCCCAACTCGGCCTTAAGCTTCTCGAAATCCATTGACTCTACCAGCTTACCAGTTGCATCAACGGTCTCGGTAAAGACGGTAGGGAAGATTTGTTTCAACCGTTCCCGTTTATCGGCGGCGATATCAAGGGAAGTGCCGCTCATCTTTTCTGGTGTGTTGGTCATTGGATACTCCATGCGAAAGTAAAAATTGTTTTTTCTGCAATTGTCTGCTTCAGTTGTGCCTCGACGCTATCGAGCAGGCTGTCCTTCTGTTCTTCAATCACCTTGGCTGCCTCATCATAGTCCTTCCAGGCGCCATTGCGTTTTGCGTCCAAGTCGCGGATTTTCTTTTGCGCCGCCAATTTTCCAGGGAGATTGACCGCTAATCGGGCCTCTTTTTTCAGCTCGCCAATCAAGTCGTCATAGTCCTTCAGTTCCGCCTTCAAGCCGCGCCGTTTATCCTCGGCCCAGTTGTTCAACTTGTCGATTTCTTCATCAAACCACTCGGCTTGCTTCTGGGAAAGCTCTGCCAGTATTGCCTGTTTGCGGCGCAGGGTTTCTGTCTCAAGCGATGGTACTTTTTGCAAAGCCTGGGGTAAAGAATGAACGTCAGACGGCAGATCAAAGAAACGGCGTGCCGCATCTTCCGCAACTGTTTCGCCGCTATCGGTTATGGCGCAAAGAAGCAGGTGATCTTGCTCGTCAGCGCCGGAAATAGCAAGCTGGGTGAGGCGCAATAAGCCGCTTTTGCCAACAAGAGGTTCAAGAGCAACAGCCTTTTGCGGCCAAGCCGTATAATCGAAGGTAAGCTTGGCAAGGGGGAGATTGCGGCTCTTGGCACGATGAATCAAGGCTTGTGCCAGGGGATGCCCAAGGCGGTACCTATGCGCCTCCGTTACTTGTCGAGCCAGGGTATAGGTTCCGGCAGGAATAGCCGCACCTAAAGAACTGGTCTCTGGCAGCGTAAAGGTCAGCTTGTTGTCATCGAAAAGGGCTGTGCTATCCAGTTCGTTCCTGGTCAGCCGCCAGAGCATGGTATCGTACTTGTTGAGATATTCCCGGCTCTCGGCCAGATTGACACGCAGCCGGTCATGGACTTCAGCGTCAAAGTTTTCCAAAAGTTTCTTGCGGGTATCGGCCATGGTGGCGGTGATATTGGCCTCCATCTCCTGGCGCAGAAAAGTGAATTCCGTCTCGATTTCCTCCGAAGTCCGGCAGTTCTGATAAATGGCGGCAATCCGCTTCTCAAAATCAACACCGGATTCGATAATCCCCAATACCTCGTCACTGGCACCAAAAACACCGGAGAAGAGTTTGAACTTTTCGGCCAGCAGTTCATAAACTCGCTGGTCAGCCGCATTTTTACGGTTGATGAAATTGATTACCACTACATCATGCTTTTGGCCGTACCGATGACAGCGGCCTATTCGCTGCTCAATCCGCTGGGGATTCCACGGCAGGTCAAAATTTACCACCATCGAGCAGAATTGCAGATTGATGCCTTCAGCTCCAGCTTCGGTGGCAATCATTATCTGGGCTGAATCCTTGAAGCGATCCACCAGGGCGGCCCGCATATCGGCACTCTTGGAGCCGGATA
>JACDZH010000267.1 GCA_013426815.1 Paludibacter sp. | reverse complement strand
TTCGATGTTTTGAAGTTTATCGTTGTTTTGAAGTATATCAAAAACTTTTAGTCGTCGAATATTGGAGACACTAAAACGTTTCTATTGCTCGAATTGAATTAAAGAAACGTTCAAAAATCTTCGATGTTTTGAAGTTTATCGTTGTTTTGAAGTATATCAAAAACTTTTAGTCGTTAAGTATTCGAGACACTAAAACGTTTCTTTTGCTCGAATTTAATTAAAGAAACGTTCAAAAATCTTCGATGTTTTGAAGTTTAAATGCTTTTTTCGTATAAAACAATTCATTTCTCATCTTATCCCCATTACCCATAGAAGTATAGTAAAGATAGAGTATATCATTGTGGATAAATCCAGTGGGTTTATAATAATATTGCCGATACCCTATTTTCTGTTCTGTAAAGTGTGTATTAATAAGCGGCTTGCGAATGGTTTTAAAGTTTTTGTAATCATCCGAAACACTCAACATAATATTATCGCCCCATTCTGCCACCGAAAACATATACAATCTGTTTTTATATTCAAACAAATCGAAATGCCAAATATCGTGTTTTAATGGTTTTGGAATAAATAAAATATTTTTTCCTATTCTCAATTGCTTTATTTTATCGCAGGTAAAAACAGTATCAAATTTAATTGTTGGCTGTAATTGAAAATCAGGAAACTCAAGTGAAGTTCCTTCCCAAATTGCTAATCCAACATTTCTCCGCTCTGGTTTATAACGGTAATGTGTGGCATAAAACAAATATTTATCATCCTTTTTTATCAAGATGGGTGATTGCTCATGATCCATATCCGATTCTTTTTCAGATAAATAAACTTGCAAAGGACTAAAATTGATACCATCCTGAGTCGAAAAACCGACGGTTACCCTTGATACATCCAATTGGGTACATAATGGAGTTTGGCATTCGCGCCAAAATATCCAGAGTTTATTATCTTCGTAAAACAAATTGGGATCGGAATTAAAACCGGTTAAAGGCGTATCCCGAATAATACTTAACCATTCCCAATTTATAGGAAAAGTTTTATCTCCGGAAAAGTAAAGTATCGGGTTTTCCAACTTATTATCCCTACCATAATAGGGTGATTGTATCATCCACCATTGATAACCGGCAAAACCACCGAGAATATGTCGTACGCAAGGATGCAGACAATCATTTTTATATTTCTCAAATTCAGGTGTTGTTATTTCTATTCTTGTACCCACAGGCATTGTTTGCGCCGGGTAAAACAGAAAAAAATACAAGACTGTTAGAATAAATAACAGAAATCCAATTGAAATAATAGAAATATCAAATAAGCTATTTTGCATTATACATTTTTTGGTAAATATTCAAATATTTTTCTGTCACCTTCTCCAATCCAAAATTAGCTAACATTTTACGAGATGCTTTCTGAAAATTTATTTTATCTTTATTTTCCAAACACCAGTCAATACCTATTGCCATATCATTGCAATCAAATGGTTTAGCTAAATACCCATTCTGTTTATGTACAATCATATCAGCATTACCGCCTATATCGAATCCCACTACCCGTGTACCACATGCAATACTTTCCATAATGGTATTGGAAAGGTTTTCGGACATAGACGGAACCACTATTACATCGGCAGCATTGTAGAGTTGTACCAAGGTTTCTTCATTATTTATTACACCCATATAGTGAATAGGAAATCCAAAATCGAAAGCTTCAGCGGGTTTCGTAGCCCCAAACACCAAAAATTCAATTGTTTTACCAATTTGCTTGGGTAAAAATTTTAAAGCCTCAACAAGCAAATGAAATCCTTTGTTCCTATCACTAATGGCATTTACGGCACCAAACATCACATAATCTTTTTTGATATCTAACCCAAGTTTTGCTCTTGCTTCATTTTGTGGTAATCGTCTGTAAAATTGAAGATCAATGCCATTGGGAATAACAGATACAGGAACATTACGTAACAAACTACTATTAGAAGCACAATTTCCTAACCAATGACTAGGCGAAACAATATGCATATTACATTGCTTATACACCTTATTTTTAATTTTCCAAATATTGTGAGTATAGTCGTTTGGATTGTTGGAATGTAACATGGGACAACAACCGCAACTCTCTTCATATCGTTTGCAATCATAAAAAAAATGACAGATACCTGTAAATGCCCAACAATCGTGTAAAGTCAATACAATCGGCTTATTGAGTTTTGTTAATTCTCTTAAATCGAGAAAACGATTGGCTACAAAATGTAAATGGATCACATCGTAGTCGATACTATTTATTGCACGCAACAAAGAAATTGAATTTAAATCGTTTAGAAAAACCTTTTCACGATTTGGATATTTTTTCCATTTTTGCTTTTGTAAAAGGTTTTTAATTCTCCAAACAAATTTATCCAACTTCCCCAACAAACCTTTTCGTTCGAAATCAATACATGAAATCACATCAGAGTCATTCGATGTTTTTTCGCGCACCAACATTTTAACGGATAAGCCTTGACTCCGCAAACCATCGAAAAGACGGTAGGCAGCTCGGGCTGCACCACCTTGTGTATCGGAACTATTGAGAAAGAGAATTTCTATCAAATTTGACACTCGTTTAGTTATTTATAATTAAAATGTTAACTCAGAAGAAAAATGAATTTGAAAAAAATAAAAAAGGGTTTAGTTTTTTGAAATTGAGAATAAATATGCCATTAATCATTTTAATAATCGTTTATTGACGAAAGAAAATTCTTCATTTGATTCGGAAATAGATGATATTATATATCCATGAGCTTTCAACTTTTTAATTGCTTCACGAGTTTTCGTCTTTCCATTTTCAACAAATCTATCGTGAAATTCGATTAAAATTTGACCAATAAAAATTGGGGTATTCATTATATCATCTAATACATCATATTCAGAGCCTTCGATATCCATTTTAAGAACATCAATGTTTTTATGTCCTAACTCATTTAGAATATCGTTGATAGATTTCATCTGAACACTGACTTTTTCATTCAGTTCATTACGAATAAGAATTGAACCAGAAACATATTCCGTGTTTTTAGGAAGATAAAAAACTGTAATTCCACTTTTGTTACTAATTCCATATGCTAGAAAATGAAATTTTGATGATAAATTTTGACTTGTTATCCACTTTATTGATTTTGGAGTTGGGTCGAAACCAAAAATATTGCAATTATGATTCTCAATCACTTCATTATCAAATGTTATATCTTCTCCAATCCCGAAAGAATAAACTATAGAATTTGGGGTTAGAAATTGTGGACAAATATAAAAACCACCATATTTATTTCCGTACCAAACAGGATTTAATTTTTCAGAAATTCTTAAATATCCAAATCTTCGGGTAAATTTAATTTGTAGATGTTTGATTATCCTATTAATTTTTTTAAACATCTTAGATTATTTAAGTATGTTAAATGTAAAATGACAAATAATTTTGATGGGGTATTATCTAAAATCTATTTTCCATTATTTTACAGCTTTAATTCCAATAATAATTTGATAATTAGAGTGTGTTTTTTTAGTCACAAAAGTGTTTAAAAATTTGTGTATATA
>JACDZH010000266.1 GCA_013426815.1 Paludibacter sp. | reverse complement strand
TTGATTATTTGATTGTTATAAGTGTTAATAATTGTCATGCGTAAAACAGGAAAAGTTCTGAATATATTCCATTAGAGAAATAATCGCAAGTACCTTTTTCAGTTGAATTAACCTTGATGAATTGCTTCAATTCCAAATCATTAAAACAATGAACACAAACCTTCATAATTATTCGGTCGCGTTTAAAGCATTATTCAATAACTCCAAATGATTTTTAATGGAAATCTTCTTTACCATACCTAAACCATGATAACTACCGGTATTATAATAAATTCTCAACTCTTCTGATGCATGTGTATGAATATTCTTATAATCTAGAAATCTAACGGCTTTTTCAGAGGCTTCTGCAAATTTCCCTTGAATGTTTGATTGGTCATCATTGGTAATAGATGCAAATTGCCTAATCCATATTTCTTCATTTTCCTTCTTATAAGTAAAATGTATTTCTACTGCATATGGGGTGCTGCACCACCTTCTATAAAATCGCTAAGTAATGTAGTATAACCCGAAAAACCAGAATATTTTTCTTCTTTATAAAATAAATGTTATTCAGTGAATTTCTCATCTGGCATAGTAAGATAATCACTGTTGCTCTTTTGCGCTTTAAAATTATCAGTAAGAAGGATAAAATCTTTTTCATTGAATCTTCTTTTTAATGTCTTATTTTCTTTTGTGACAATGTATTTCACAAGTGGAGAATCTATAAGCTGATTAAAAACATGATTTGTAGCATCAGTACTTTCTGTACAAATCAACATAACTTCTGAATATTCATATGACTCAATAAAAGCTGATATTTCGGAATAATTATTTGTCAAGATAAAAGCAGGAATCCATTTTAAAGTGTCTTTAAGTTCATCTTTAAGTGCTTCATTTATTCCTATTTCTTGACCATTTTTAGGATTAAGTATTAATGCAAACTTCACACTACCCTCAATAAGCATTAGGAGTGCTAATTTCATACTATTAAAAGTATTCTTGACTGGCTCAATAATTGGTATAATATTGTTATTATCTCCACGTTTTAACGCATACTCTCTTAATGCGATAAGCTCAAAATGTCTTCCTCTTAAGTATGGATAATACATAATTATAAAAGATTAATGTGTTTACTCAATTTATAATCTAATTCTCTAAAAGATTTTTCATTTAAATTCATAGCAAAAAACAATTGCCTTAATTCCTTATGAAATATTTCTAAAATATTCGTGTTTGATTTTCTTTTTTTTAGTTCGCCAATGAAAAGTTGATTTAATGTTTCATTTGGAATATGTTTCATCATTTCTTTACATATTTCAAACATATTGAAACTATTCATTTCAGGTAATTCTCCAAAGTAATTTTTGATAATACTTTTATATTCATGGGTTCTAATTGAACGAATTAGGGTTTCGACATCAATTGTTTGATTTTCAATAGCACTTCGAACTTCTCTCATAGCTACAGATTTGGGATGTTCAATAAATTCAATAATACCTATATGATCATCTTCAAATAAATACTTTTCTGTTAAAGATTCATGAGTAATTACATAGCATTTTTTAAATATTTTAGAATAATCTGCTAATTGAGAAGATAATCTTTTGTTAGAATCAAGTTCTGTATTAATCTCGAAGGCTTTACTTGTGCCATTAAACATTACAATATCTGCAATAGAATTCCCAACTCTAAATTCATTAATCGCTACCGTATCTTTTATTCCATATTGATCTAACAACAAGCTGTTTATGAAAGTATTTTTATAGACATATTCGTTTTTATATTGCTTTCTTAATTGAAAATAAACATATTGAATATAATCATAATATGTGGTTATGTTTTTACCAATTTTAGATAAATCGTATCTCTCAATTTTTGCATCAATGAATGAATAATCATCATTTTGTAATAACTTAAAAGGTGAGCCTTCTGGTAAATATTTGGATGATATGATTGCTTACGATTCACCACTTGAATGCAAAAATATCACGGAAAATATCGAAAACGTGGTAGTTTATGGAAAAATTCCACGATGTAGCATTTCAATTCCCACTATTGGAAATGATTCTTACAGTCCCGATTTTATGTATGTTGTAAACAAAAAAGATGGTCTTAAAGAATTGAACATTGTGATTGAAACAAAAGATATAGGTAGTGAATCTGTTTTACGTGGTGAGGAAGCAATGAAAATTAATTGTGCAGAAGAATTCTTCAATCAACTCACATTGGATGGATATAATGTTTCATTTAAAAAGCAATTGAATAATGTTGGTGTAAAGTCGATAATTCAAGAAATTAGCAAATTAACTTATCCTTGATATTTAAAAGTTAGATTTAACTTATTTACACCAATCAATCACCACAGTAATGTTCAGTGTGAAGTTGTAGGATATCACTCGAAAATAAAGTGATAAAAGACCAAAGAGTAGTGTTTATATCAAAGGAAATTCATACCGGTCAATCGTAAAATTCAACTTTGAAAAACAATGGTGTTTTGTCCGTTTTATTGGCACTCATGCCTAATATGACAAAATAAATGCTGAAATAATTTAAAATCAAACTTATGGAAATCAAACCTATAAAAACAGAAATAGATTATCAAGTATAGCTGGCAAAACTTGATGAACTAATTAACGCTCCTAATGGAACAAAAGAGAGTGATTATGCTGATATACTGGCTTTGCTTGTTGATGAATACGAAAAAAACATTTTCCGATTGAAGCTCCAGACCCTATCGAAGCTATAAAAATACGAATGGAAGAAATGCACTTGAAACAAAAGGATTTAGCATCTGTAATAGGTGGAAATAACAGAGTTTCGGAAGTTTTGAATAAAAAAAGAAAATTGACCGTAGAAATGATACGAAATTTAACTTCAAAACTGAATCTTTCCCCTAATATCCTGATTAAAGATTATCAACTGACAAATTAAGCATAAGTTTGTTACTATTTAAAGAACCCCCAATTAATTTGCACGAACCCATCACCACATTCCAAAAATTAGCCTTACCTTTGCACGATATTTGTAGTAAACAATTATCAATTTTTAATTTTTAATTAAAAAAAGGGGCTGTTTGGTTTTGACAGCAGGTAGAAAGGATATGTAAGCATGTCGAGCATTGAGAAAACGGCTCGTAAATCTCGAATCTCAAAATTATAACTGGCGAAAATAACTACGCTCTTGCTGCTTAATCGAATAGAGTAGATTAAGCTTAATTCCGGCACTAGGTGCTGGAACGGGACATTTCCCAAATGCCGTCGCCTCGAGGCTATTTGATATGGAGATGCAGCTAAATCGAGGATAGTTACGCTTAGCCTTGGAAGCGCGATGAAATAAAAAGGATAAGGTGCAGGTTGGTGGCTTTGGTCTTGCCTACACACGAAAATCTAAGCGAAGATAAACATGTAGAAAGCTTATTATTTCCTTGTTTGGACGAGGGTTCGACTCCCTCCAGCTCCACAAAAACTATTTCAATTTAAAGTAAATGCCTGCAAAATCAATGATTTGCAGGCATTTATATTGTGCGCCGAGCATGGCGAGTATATTTGACGGTGTAAGTCCGTTATGGGTGC
>JACDZH010000265.1 GCA_013426815.1 Paludibacter sp. | reverse complement strand
TGAATATTGTTGATAAACAACCATATAACAAATTAATTCAAATAATCTCTATTCTTCCAACAGGCTTTTTTTCTTTTTCAGTTGGCTGAGTTTATCATCTACTGCGGTGAGGAAATTGGCTATTTTGGTTTGTTCGGGAAGGGTGGGAAGATTTATTTCAAGAGCTTTCAAATCTGGTAAATCTAATTTCCCAGCACCTATTCCAGTACCTGTTACCATATTCATAATTGATGGTTCATTTGAAATCATCCAATATAAAAGATAACTGGAAGTTAAATCAGCAGTAACTTCAATTGATTTTACATCTTGATTAAATGCAACATCTTTTATTGCTATTCCAATAGGTATTTTATTGAAAAGCATACTGCCTCGAACTAGAATCAGTAGCGTTCCTTTTTTTGCTAGTTTTGAACCTTTTTTTAATCCCTCATCTGTAATTTTTAATTCCGAATCACTATACTCTAAACCCCGCATGCTTGATGCACTAATCCAAGGTATATTACCATTCCAATATGAAGTATTATCTTTTGGCGGAGTTCCACCCGAAGACCATCTTGTTATTTCTCCCAGATTTTTCATTTCCCATTCGCCCGAGAATTTAGGAAATCGTAATTTTGGACTATTATTTATTTTTGTCATCACTTCAGTTTTTTCGTATTGAGATTATTCGTCAATGATTGTAGTTGATTAATAGCAATTTGGTTCAATTTTATCAGTCGCTCGTTTTGTGGCAGTTCCATTCTGATAAATTCGGCATTCATACTTTCGATATTTGCCAATACCAATAACTGTTCAATATTGGCTTGGTCGCGAATGTTCCCTTCGGCTTCGGGATGTTGTTCGCGCCATTGCTTGGCTGTTTGTCCAAACAATGCCACGTTAAGCACATCGGCTTCGTTGGCATAAATAAGGCTTGCCTGCTCTTTACTAATGCTTTGCGGGATAATGTTTTCTTTTATGGCATCGGTATGTATGCGATAGTTTATTTTAGAGAGTGTGCGTGTTAAATTCCATTCTAACGATAGTCGGGTATTCTCATCGTCTTTTAGTCGTTGAAATTCCTTAATCAAATAGAGTTTGAATCCTGGGTTTAACCAAGAACCAAATTCAAAAGCAAGGTCTTTATGAGCGTAAGTACCTCCGCCATATCTACCTGCTTTCGATTGAATTCCGATTGCATTAGTGGCATCAATCCATTTTTTAGGTGTCAGGTGAAAGGAATTGAGTCCTGCTTCTTTTTTAAAGGTCTCGAATTCGCCACCTTTAAAATCTGGGTTGTGAATCTGCTCCCAAATTCCCAAAAATTCAAGGGTGTTTCTATTACGCATCCAGCTGTAAATAAGGTCGTCACCACCAAATTTAGTAGCCATATTGGTTAATGATATGTAATCATTTTCATTTTGAGTGATAATGATTATATCTGTTCCTTGAACATTAATAGTTGATTTTTTATCCTTTGCCATGGCTCTATATTTTAATGTTTCGATACTTATAAAATGTTTCAAATACGGCAGTACTTAAGTATTCCTTAATAACTGAATCTTGGTCTAATTCATTTTCTTTCAGTCTATTAGATATGTGAATGCTTGTGTTTGGCACTGAGGTGTCAAAAAGTTCAGACATTCAAAATGGTGTTTCTATTCCTAACTCGTTACAAAATTGAGCAATTAGGTTGTCGGTATTTTTCATACTTTCGTCCAATGCTTTAATATCGTTGGCAAGGGCTTCTATGTCTATTTCAGCTTCCGCCTCAAAAGTATCTACATACCTTGGAATGTTCAGATTATAGTCGTTTTGAGCAATTTCATCCAGCGTTGATTTTTTGCTATACTTTTCTAATTCAGTACGATTGCGGTAAGTTTCAATAATTTTGTTGATATGTTCGTCACGCAAAACGTTTTGAGTTTTTACTTTATCGTATTCGTTACTGGCATCAATAAACAGAATGTCATCAGGATTTTCGCGGCATTTTTTAAATACCAAAATACAAGTCGGGATGCTTGTACCGTAAAAAATATTGGCGGGTAAACCAATTACAGCGTCCAGAAAGTTCTTGTTTTCAATCAGGTAACGGCGTATCTGTTGTTCAGCTCCACCACGAAACAAAGCTCCGTGAGGCAAAACAATTGCCATCGTACCATTGTCGGCTAAATGGTAAATCATGTGTTGCACAAAAGCAAAGTCGGCTTTGCTGCTCGGTGCTAATTTTCCGTATTGGCTGAATCTGTCATCGCTTGTAAACAATGGATTTGCACTCCATTGAGCCGAAAATGGCGGATTAGCCACAATGGCTTCAAATTGTTGGTCGATATGTTGCGGACGTTCGAGCGTGTCCTCTTGCCGAATATCAAATTTGCGATAATGCACACCGTGCAAAATCATATTCATTCGGGCAAGGTTATAAGTGGTTCGGTTCATCTCCTGACCGTAGAAGTTGTTTACTTCTTTCACTTCTTTAGCCACACGCAACAACAACGAGCCTGAACCGCACGTAGGATCGTAAACCGATTTTAGTTTATGCTTTCCGGTGGTTACAATCTTGGCAAGTATTTTAGAAACTTCTTGCGGTGTGTAGAATTCTCCCGCTTTTTTTCCGGCTCCACTGGCAAACTGTCCAATCAGATATTCGTAAGCGTCACCCAATACATCAAGTTCGGTGCTTTCCAACTTAAAATCAATTTTGTCGAGGTGAGCTAGCACCTTGGCAATAATTATGTTTCGGGCTTCGGGAGTTTTGCCAAGTTTTGTACTGTTCAAGTCCATGTCTTCAAAGAGGTTGTCAAAATCCTCTTCGCTGCCAGTCCCCATTGTACTCAACTGGATATTGGTCAGTATCTTCTGTAAATCTTCGAGTATGAAATTGGTTTTGCTTTCATCAAACAAATCTTCTTCGGTATTGTCACCATTTCCACGTTTTGCAACTTCGGTAAACAGTTCTTCAGGTTTCAGAAAATAACCCAATTTTTCTAACGCTTCTTCTTTAATCGCTTCCAGAAACTCATTTGCTTCGGGCATTTTAGGTGTGATTTCTCGAAACTTAATTTTGTCTTGTTTAAAAATTACGTTTGCGAAAATTCCCATTTTCTCGCTCAAATACTTGTAGAAAATAAAGCCCAGAATATAATCACGGAATTCATCCGCATTCATCTTCCCTCTCAGCGTGTTGGCTATATTCCAGAGTTGTTGTTCCAACACTCTTTTTTGGTCTTCACTCATTTATGATTTCGTTATTAATTTAGTCGTCAAAGTTAGTAATTTTAAGTCAAATGTCAATTTATGTTTCCTTAAAGTATTCGCCCACCACGTTGGGGTGGTGGGCGGGCTTTGGGTGCGTTGAGCAAAATTAAATGTGGTGTTTCAGCGTTGATTTGTGCGTTGAAAAAAACCTCTTTTAATTTTGCGAAGGGTTGATTTTCTTTCTTTTTCTTTTCAGTCGTTTTTTGCCAAAGTCCAATTTTCACCGTGTCACTGTCGTTTCTTCTTTTTTTTCGGCTTGCTGCCAACGACCGAGGCTATGGGCATTGGCGGCACCGTTGTACGGTATGTTTCATTTGCGGGAGCGTTCGCTATCGTGAA
>JACDZH010000264.1 GCA_013426815.1 Paludibacter sp. | reverse complement strand
TTGATTATTTGATTGTTATAAGTGTTAATAATTGTCATGCGTAAAACAGGAGACTAGTTTATTGTTTACACGTCCAATGTATTTGCAATACTAGGACTACGTTCATTGTACTTTGCCTTAGCAGGAATTATTCATCGTTTTTGGCTTTTGAGCTACGGACTAGCTATTGTACTGGTTTTTGTGGGTGTAAAAATGGTTTTGATTGACTTTTATAAAATACCAATAGAATGGTCACTCCTGTTTATCACTACAATAATTACAGCAAGTGTTTTTCTATCGTTGAGATTTAAAAACAAAAAAGGCAGTGTATAATCAATTGGACAGTGTTTTTTGGATCTATAAAATTTAAAAAAAAAATCAATTTGTGAACGCATACAGTCAGCGTTGTTGATATTTGTGTTTCTTTGGCCTTATTGGAAAATTTCTTATTCTTAATTATAAATGATTTTGATTCATATAAAGTATATCTTATCTACAAGAATATACTTATTAAAAGCCATTTAATAATACCAATAATCGTTATTACGACAGTGAATACAAACTGATGACTTTTTAGATGGAATGCGGTATTCGATCATAATTTCGTGGGTAGAGTTCTGGATGTAACCACTTAAAAAACTACGGTCGTATGCGTATCCGATTCTGAGATTGGAAGAGATATTTAATCCGAAAAGAAAGGTAAGCTGCTGCGATGAACGATAGGTTATACCAATATCAAACATTTCCCTTGGTCCTGTGGATAAACCTGTGGGATGTTTAAACCGAATGGATGCATTTCCTTCCAGCACCATTATGTTATAGCGGTTGACAATCTGCAATCCCATATTGTAATTCAATAATTCTGAATCGGTATTCTTATAAATCACATAGCCGTAACGATGATTGGTATTCAGGAAAAAAGAAGCGTCATTTGCAAACGAAAATAAATGAGTGGACGAAAAACCAACAATTAAATGCCTATTCTGATATTCAAATCCAATATTGGCATCGGGTCTGATAATCCGTTCAATATCATAATAAAGCATCGGATCGGATATGTTTTCAGCTTCAAAACGTGAACCGTCTATACTCCGAGAAAATATTCCTGCAGATATCCCCATCGAGAACGACTCATCCATATCATTTCCTATGCGGTAAGCATAACTCAACATTGGGTTGAGTGATTTTGTCACCCCAATTTGATCGCTCACCAGCGATATACCGAAAGCCGAACGTAGACTATGAATATATCCCGATGCCTGTACATTGAAAACGGCAGGTGTTCCATTAACACCGTACCATTGTCTTCGAGCATTAGTGAAAAGATAAATATATTCGGTTTTGGTAATGGATGCAGGATTATAATTGGAACGGTTATACCAGTGTGTGGCCATGCTTATATCAGTCTGAGCACTGACTTTGGTACCAGTAATGAGGCATTTGAGACTAATAATAATGATGAATATTCTTTTCATAATGAGGTTTACTTTATTAAAGTCACAAATCCTTTTCTAACCAGTGGGGGCTTATTTCTCTCTGTATAATTAATCAAGTAAAAATAAGTGTCGCTTTCTGCAAGTTTACCGTTAAATCTTCCATCCCATCCGTCCGTACCTTTATAAATAAGGGCTCCATTCCGGTCGAAAACCTTCAAGTCTACACCAACCATAAATTTATCATTTACACCGTCACCATTTGGAGTAAACACATTGGAGACAAACAATACCACATCCACACTTTTTGAAGCACTTTGTATACAACCGTTTGCATTGGTGGCAGTTAGTTTGATTGTATATTCAGGAATGCTATAGGATACGGAGTAGGTATGATTAATACTTGCACCGGATTTATAACTTCCATCGCCCATATCCCAGTAATAAGTCACTCCCAATTGTTCTGGTATACTGCATGACAACCGATTATGACGTGTGTCAACTGTAGTATCTGAAATTATAAAATTGACCAGTGGTAACGGATCTTCGATGATAGAAATTGATGATGATTTTTGACAATTATGTTCATTCGTACCGTTCACTTTATATGTTCCTGGACTTTTCACTATTATGGAATTGGTGGTTTCGTCTGTATTCCATTTATAAGCAACTGCTCCCGATGCTTTAAGTTCGGTACTTTGTCCGAAACAATAGAGGGTTTTTCCATCAATATTTAAATTCCAGTCAGGAGTTTCGTATACGGTATGAAAAATGGTATCGGATACACAACCAGTACTTGAATAACCCAATAACCAAATTTTAACACCTGGATTAAGAACACTGTAAACTGGATTATCCGATCCGTTGCTCCATAAATAATGATGCGCTCCGTAAGCTTTTAAAAGTGTTGGATCTCCTTTACAATAAACTGAATCATACGTGAGTCCAACAAGTGGGGGCGAAAATGACTCAACTGATTTACTCATTTTACTTGAACAAAAATGTGCGGAATTGAACACTTCTAGACTTACTTGGTGCATTCCCGAAGTCCGGAAAGTATATGTGGGATTTTCTTCGTTGGAAGTGTTTCCATCCCCAAAATCCCATTTGTAAGTCATTGTTCCCTCCGAAGCAGTGGATAAATTTATAAACTTTCCCTTGTTAGAAACACAATCAATCATCGAGGAAGTATAATCAACTTTTGGCTCTTCATATTTTATTACCTTAGCTTCAAGGTCTACAATACAACCTGTGGCTGAGGTCATACTACAATAAAAAATTTCTCCTTCCACCGGCTTTTCTACCTTAATAATTCTTTCAGTTCCCAAGTTAACTCCCTTATTGTTTTTCCAGATGAATTTATTGAAGCCTTCAGGTGCTGAAAGAGTAGCAATTGAATCACTGGTGCAGTATTTCACATTTATTGTCATTGGTTGAACTCCAGCAACAAAATATGCATATCCATAATGTCCTTCACGTGAGCAATCGCCGGCCATAAATTCAATGGTTACGGTCTGTCCCATATAAGGCACTAAATTGGCTCCAACGGTTGTCCAGTCACGCCAATATATTGGTAAAGTATCATTAGAATTTTTATTAAATCCTGTAATTTTTGCATCAGACAGACGTACATCGTAATTAGCACAACCGGGGATAGAGTTGCCTTTTTCATCACGAAGCTCCACACCAAATCGAGGTTCTTCATCCTTCAAATGATTACCCAGCGGATCTTGCAGCACCACAGCGAATTTCCAAATCAACATGGCATTCGTGGTATCAACCTTGAATGTGTATGATAAACTTTCGAACAAAGCTCCTACTATCGCATCACCCAATCGGGCTGAATATTTGTATCCAGATGGAACTTTTCTTAGTTTTCCTCCTGTTTTAATGTCATAAGCTGTTGTATCTGACATGATGGTTTGCCGTCCAGGAAGTATACCCGCTAATTTGGGTGTTATATAAGGAATATATCTAGTGTTATATATCCAAGTATAACCTGTCCAGTTGGTAAAATTCCCCAACTCAAAACCAATATTTACACAGGAAGGTTGAGTAGCAATGGCAGGATAGGCAAAAAATAAGATAACCAAACAGTTTAAAATTTTCAAATGTATTCTTTTCACTACTGACCGACAAATAAAACAGAAAAAAGGGAAGTTCTCATAAAG
>JACDZH010000263.1 GCA_013426815.1 Paludibacter sp. | reverse complement strand
ACTATAATACAGCTTTTTACAAAATGAAGGCTCGAAAACTGTCAAAGTCAGGAGTTTTTACTTTTTTTCTTTTCCAAAACGTAAATAAAATTCACGTTTTTTATTTTAAGCATCAATGTTTAATTCATTAATAACAAGCTTCATAGCATCATTTATCATTGAATATACTTTTTCCATATTTGATGGATTTTCTGATTGTCCTTTTGTTGAATTTTCAGTACACATTGATAATAAGGGGTTTATAAAAAATAGTTCTGATTAAATTAGGAGTAATACAACCACACATAACCTTATTGTGTAAGTTGGTAATTATTAGACCTTTTGCTCCTTTTAATAGCACCTCGTTCTCTGAGTTTTCGTAGTTCGTATGCAATTTTTGCAGTATGGCGTGAAATAGTACGACAGATGAAAACTCAAAATTTGTGTAACAACTATTGTGCAAAATACCAGTGAACCATGGATAAGTATCTGCAAGTGTTCTGAACCAGAATAGATAGTAAAACGTATTTATGATGCTTTGATATATAAATATGCTCAAGTAATCCAAAAAAAATCTGTATTGCCCAAATCACAAATTTTAAAAAATGAAGTAATTGAAAATTATCATTTTACGGATAGATAGCTGCAAAATGGGTTAAAATTTAGCTGTTTTAGTTTAACATTCGATAGTCAAATTATTTAAATTCTATCATAAATTCTGTCAAACTTTTGGATGATGATATGCCAATTTTCTTTCTGATACGCGATCGAGCCATTTCTACACCCTTTAGAGAGATATTCATAAGATGTGCAATATCTTTGCTGGACAAATTCAGACGCAGGTAAGCGCAAAAACGCATATCATTCGATGTCAGTTCTTCGAATTGAATGTGTAAGTTACGAAAAAAATTCTCGTGTATCCTATCGAAATTTGTTTGAAAAATTGCCCAATCATCTTCGGATGACAAATTTTCATCCAATAAACGAATCAGTTTATCATAATACTTATTTGGGTATTGTGATCCTAAAATTTCTTTCTGTTTTTTAACCTCTTCTTTTATTGTAACCAAAATTTCGTTTTTCTTGATAATTGTCATAGTTGAAACAGCTAATTCTTTGCTTTTTACTGTTAGTTCAGATTCCAATTTCTCGTTTTGTAATGCTACAATTTTTTTTTCCCTCATTTCAATTTCTTTCTGTCGTATTTCTTCTTGTTCGGCATGAATTTTCTCCTTTTTTGTATGAAATAATCGATGAATAAATAAATATAGACCGATAGTAATTAACAGTATGAGAATTGTATAAAATATTTTGGCAGCAATACTTAAATAGAATGGCGGAGAAACTATAAATGAGTAACTTGTTTCTGAGAGTTTTAACCCACTTTTTGTAAGAATTTCAGCTTTCAATGTGTAATGTCCATGTGGTAAATAGCTGTATTCTTTGCGAGACAACGTGGAAGTTTCACTCCAAACTTTGTCTAGTCCATCTAGTTTGTACCGAAAATAAATATTATTCAAATTGGTGAATTGAGGGTAGAAAACTGTAAAAACAACATTGTTTAGTCTATATGGAGTTATTGGTAGCGATTCATTTGTTAATGGAAGGAAAGAAATATCTTTCGTTTCAGCATCAAATGTTTGAATGCTTTTCGTTTGGAGTTTAGCATTATTAATCGTTTTATGTTCATTATCAACATGATATAATGCAAGTCCATTTTCAAGGGTAAATAAACATTCATTTTCGGAAATTGGAATAATATTTTGATAATCGTCAACCGTTTGGTTTAGAAACAGTGCATATTGAACTACATCCAAAATTTTTATTGCGCCTGGCTTCACTCTTACCAATGCAGATTCTCCATCACGAATAAACCAGTATAAATCCGAATTGAAATGACAAACTCTATATGCATGAGAAAAATATCCTAAGCTCTTATTTAGTTCTTGGTAAGGTATTATTTTTTTTTGGATATCATCGAAAGTATAAAATGAGATATTATCGGTAAAGACAACGCGGTTATTAATAGAAAACACATTGATTGGATATTTATGTTTATTATCCAATGAATTAAAAGTAGAGATATGTTCAATTTTTTGCAAATCAGGAGTTAGTTGTATGGCGTATAATCCATGATGTAAATGACTTGCCCATATAGTACCTGTATAGTCAATTTCGATATAACGAATTGGGTTTAAAAAATTTTGAATTGTATGACTAAATTTCCATTCTCCATTAACTTTCAAGTATATACAAATTTTAGTATAGGTGCCTTGAACCAATATTTCTTTACCGTGTATAATGCCTTTTTTTATACAAATTCCGCCTTTAACTCCCGAAATCACATTCGTTCCTTTTTGTGAAATATCAAATGTAGTTTCATTATTTCCACATATATGTTGGTTATCGAAACGATTAATATTCCAAACCTGTCCTTTTATTTTTGGTTCTAATTGTAGGTTAATTATATTTTCTTTGTCCGGGCTTAATTCAGCCTTATAAAGTCCTTGATTTGTGCCAATTAACAAATTTTGTGCATTATAGCTCAACGAATAAATTGAGCCTACTGAAGGATTAAACGAATGTATATAACGAATTGATGAACTAAGTTGCAGAAGCGAAATTCCTTTATCTAATGACAACCACAAATTGTTGTCTCTATCACAAATCATACCCAATACAGTATTGTTTTGAAGCACATTGGCAGTATTAAGTGTCCAACGTTTTTGTCCAATTTTGTTGATAGCAGTAGCTCCATTTAAAATTGTTCCTAATATTATCAATCCATCAGGTGTAATGCTGGCTCGATTAATTTCAGCCCTTTTTATTTCTTCATCGGCATCTGTTTTAAAAGGTATAATATTTTTTTCGTTAAAGAGAAATAAGCCATCGGACTTTGTTACCAACAAAGCCCTTGCTTTATCAAATGGAAGTACCGAAATAACAGGACTTTTTAAAATATTATTAAATACAGGTTTAACAGTATTGGTAGCTAAATCGAAATAACTGAATCCGTAGAGATCAGTGTGTGTATAGATTTTATTGTTATAAATACTAAAGAATAGTACTGTAAATGGGAATCTATAACCTTTCACTTCTCCATTTCGGAAAGTAAAATAAGAGGAGAATGATTGAAATATGATGGTGCCATTATAGTCAAGAATATTCCAGATTTCATCATTACGCATTTTGTAATGTTTTAATTTGGACGAAAGAGAGGTGTAGATTAATTGACCTGTTTTGTTTTTCTCATAAAAGCCGAATTCTTGGTAAGAGCCAACAAATATTTTATTCTCTTTATTTATCATCAACGAACGTACCATGTTTTTTCCGGGCAATTTATAAGTTTCCCAAAGTGAACCATCAAACTGCAATAATCCGTGATTATTTCCAAAATACATTACACCATCCTTTGCCTGACCAACTGCCCAGTTTTGGTTAGATGCATGATAATCTTTTTTGCTGAACTGAGTTACGATTGGTGTAAACTCTTGCCCATAAGCAATAATTGAATTAATGATTAGTGCAAAAAGCAAATTTCTTTTTGAAATTAAATACATAATAGTTGATTTTAGATTTGGTGGTTTTTGAGTTATTATAATAAGCGACTTATATAAATGCGGTTAATTTGCTCAAATCATCATTTGGTT
>JACDZH010000262.1 GCA_013426815.1 Paludibacter sp. | reverse complement strand
TCTGATATATAAATTTAAAATCCGACAGTTTTTAATTTTTGTCGGTCAATAGTGAAAAAATAATATTAACACTAAAAATATCAACTGTAACTTTTTTGAACGAACTCATATATTTTGATTATTTAGTATACTAAAGTAATTTTGTTGACAAATCAGCATAAAAATAATTCAAAAATTCAAAACAAATGGTTAACTTTGCACCTTAAAATATAAAAATATATATGAAACCAACTTTATTTGTGTTAGCTGCCGGAATGGGCAGTCGTTATGGCGGTTTGAAACAAATGGATGGATTAGGACCTAACGGTGAAACCATCATGGATTATTCAATTTACGATGCCATTAAAGCCGGATTTGGAAAAATTGTTTTTGTCATTCGTACCAGTTTTGAAAATGACTTCAATGTTGCCGTGGTTGATAAATTCAAAAATTTAATAGAAACTGACATTGTTTTTCAGGAAATAAATAAAATTCCTGCAGGTTGTACATATAATTCTGAACGTGAAAAGCCTTGGGGAACAAATCATGCAGTATTGATGGGAAAAGACGTTATACATGAACCTTTTGCAGTTATTAATGCCGATGACTATTATGGTCAGGAATCATTCGCCGTTTTGGCAGACTTTTTACGCAGTGTCGAAAATAAAAAGAATGAATACTGTATGATTGGTTATCGCGTCGGAAATACTTTGTCGGAAAGTGGAGCAGTGAGTCGAGGTGTTTGTGTTGTTGACGAAAATGGATTATTAAAAAATGTTGTTGAAAGAACCCACATTGAAGAAAAAGGTGGTTCAATAAACTATCTGGACGAAAAAGGTGAGGAAGTGAATATTCCTTTCAACACTCCTGTATCTATGAATATGTGGGGCTTTACTCCCGATTATTTTGAATATTCCGAAATTTTTTTCAAAAAATTTCTAGCGGATGAAGGGCAAAAGTTGAAATCTGAATTTTATATTCCTCTAGCAGTAAATAATTTGATTATTCAGAATAAAGTCACTTGCAAAGTACTTGATACTCCTTCGAAATGGTTTGGAGTGACCTATGCCGATGACCGCCCTCAAGTTGTGCTTAAACTTAATGAACTGGTACGTAGGGGGATTTATCCTTCGAAATTATTTAAATAATATCAAAATTACTATGACAAAAATTTTAGTAACTGGCGGAACTGGTTATATTGGCTCACATACCGTTGTTGAATTACAGAAAGTAGGCTTTGAAGTGGTGGTTGTGGATAATCTATCCAATTCAAATATAGAGGTTTTAACAGGAATTGAAAAAATTACGGGTATTCGTCCAGTATTTGAAAATGTAGATTGTGTTGACTATGTGAGCATGGATCGTATGTTTGAAAAACATTCTAATATTGACGCAATTATCCATTTTGCAGCCAGTAAAGCGGTTGGCGAATCCGTTGATAAACCCCTTTTGTATTACCGTAACAATCTTGTTTCATTGATTAATTTATTGCAATTGATGCCAATTCATAAAGTCAAAAACATAGTTTTTTCTTCTTCTTGTACTGTTTACGGACAACCTGATGTATTGCCGGTAACTGAAAATGCACCCATAAAGCCTGCTTTGTCTCCTTATGGAAATACCAAGCAAATAGGCGAAGAAATTATTCGTGATACAATTTATGCTAATTCTTGTTACCAAAGTATTATTTTGCGGTATTTTAATCCCATTGGTGCCCACGCTTCGGGCGAGATTGGTGAACTTCCAAATGGAGTACCCAACAATTTATTGCCATTTGTAACCCAAACAGCAATCGGTTTGCGCAAACAACTACAGGTTTATGGCGATGATTATAATACACCTGATGGTTCTTGTACACGCGATTATATTCATGTAGTAGATTTAGCTAAAGCCCATGTAATTGCAGTACAAAGAATATTGAATAAAAACACGAAAAGTCAAGTAGAAACTTTTAATCTAGGAACAGGACGTGGTCTGTCGGTGTTGGAAATAATTGAAACTTTTGAAGAAGTAAATGATGTTAAGGTGCCTTACAAAATTGTAAGCCGCCGTGATGGAGATATAGAGAAAGTATGGGCTGACCCCACTTATGCAAATACCGAGTTGGGATGGACGGCTACAGAAACATTGGAGGAAACACTGCGAAGCTCGTGGGTTTGGGAGCAAAACTTAGCTAAAAGAGCAAAAGCTGATTAATACAAAATTTATAAATTTTATCCAAGAATCCAGAACAATTGCAGTGCTGTAAATACTTATTCTAAATTAAATTCAAAGTTTTAATTATATTTTTATTCTTATTTCATTAAAAATTTGAACTATTCTAAATAATTTTAAATACCAAAAGACTTGTAGTTTTCAATTACATGTCTTTTTGCAAATACAGGGTAGTGTGTTGTAAATTAACACTTTGTATCCGTTTATCGATAATTAATTTATATAATTTTAAATTATATTTTTAGCTAAATAAGATACCTAAAAACTTTAAAAAACTTGTTAGGTTTGAATTGAAAATTTTATACAAATTACTATGCAGCACTTAAATTCGTCAAAATGTTATATCCATTAAAATTTGAACCAATTCTAAAAGATAAAATTTGGGGTGGTACAAAGTTGAAAAGCCAATTTAATAAATCATCCGAATCAGATGAATTAGGCGAAAGCTGGGAGATATCAGGTTTCGATAACGATGAATCGGTTGTAATCAATGGTTTTTTGGCAGGAAATACTCTTCCCGAATTGATTGAAATTTATATGGGTGAATTGGTCGGTGATAATATCTATAACCAATTCGGAGATATGTTTCCCTTACTTTTTAAATTCATTGATGCCAACCAAAACCTTTCCATACAAGTACATCCTGGCGATGAAGTAGCTGCTGAGCGACATAATTCGTTTGGAAAAACAGAAATGTGGTATGTGTTGGACGCAGAATTTGGAGCGGAGTTAATCATTGGTTTTTCAAAAAATTGTTCAAAATACGAATATCTTGATGCACTTAACCAAAATAAAGTAGAAGATTTATTGCAAAAAGTGCCGGTAAAAAAAGGTGATGTGTTTTTTATACCAGCCGGATTGGTTCATGCCATTGGAAAAGGCGTGGTACTAGCCGAAATTCAACAAAGCAGCGATATAACTTACCGTATTTACGATTACAATCGTACAGACGAAAGTGGTAAGGAACGCGAACTACATACCGAACAGGCTTTGGATGTAATTAATTTTGAGGCTTCTAAAAATCCTGTAATAAACTATATTCCTTTATTGAATGTGATAACTCCTTTGGTTAAATGTGATTATTTCACTACCAGAATGCTCCGTTTTAATCAGAGTATCACACGTTATTATTCTTCAATTGACTCATTTGTGGTTTATATGTGTTTGGAGGGTAATTTTGTTATTGAACACAATGTAGAGAAATATATTGTCAATAAAGGTGATACCTTCTTAATCCCTGCTTGTATCGAAGAGTTGATTCTAATTCCTGACAGTGAAGTTACTTTATTGGAAGTTTATGTGGAAAATTGAAAGTCTATTCTTTTTTTACAAATAAAAAACCGGCTCGTTTTGGAGAACAAGTCGGTTTTTGTTTTTATAATTCCAATTTACTGCTGTTGCGTTTACTTTTAACATTATATAATATTAAAATAAGCTAAGT
>JACDZH010000261.1 GCA_013426815.1 Paludibacter sp. | reverse complement strand
ACCTCTATAATATTGTCAAAATTTTATAGGGTGTCCCAATGCGGAAAACAGGGGAATTGAAGCAATTCATCAAGGTTAATTCAACTGAAAAAGGTACTTGCGATTATTTCTCTAATGGAATATATTCAGAACTTTTAGAGGTTGGAGAATTACTCGACTTATTTGCAGAATTTATAAACATCTTTAAACCTGACTTAAATGGTAAACCTCTATTAGAGTTAATTCAGTCCGATTGGAATCTGTTCTCTGGAGAAATCGAATGCAAAGACATACTGCATGATATTCTTTTAACTCTAAACTCTAAATTAAAACCTTTAGAAAACGTAAGTTATGTTGTTGAAATTCTTGACTGTATTTTATATTGGAAAGAGTTAAAAGAGAAAATAGAATGGGAGAAAAGATTTCTTACAAATATAGATAAATTAGAGGAATTAGGTTGGAATATTATTTTTGAAAAAACTTTCCAATGGTCAAAATCCGAACCATTTTATAGAGGGAGCCTACATTACAGTGGAAATCAGAAGGAGTTTGAAAAAGAAGATATGGGTTGTCCCAATAAAAATTAAGTTCCTACTGGAAGAGCAAATCCACAAGGCATTCCATATCTATATCTATCAAAGAACATTGATACAGTATTTTACGAAGTGAGAGCAACTTATCTGGATGAAGTGAGTATTGGAACTTTTAAAGTTAAAGAAGGTAAAGAAATAATACTGGTAGATTTCAATGAAGATGCAAGTGTATTTTCCAAAGTAGACAAAATTGTTGAGTACACAAAATCCATGTTATTAAAGAAAAGTATCAGCAAGGATTTATCAAAACCAATTCGTCGATATGATTCTGAATTAGAATACATTCCAACTCAATTTATTTGTGAATATATTCGATACATTACTGATAAAAAAGGAATTATATTCAATAGTTCATTACATAATGGTGGCAAAAATATTGTATTATTTGAACAAGACAAAGTTGAACGTATAAACGTAGATTTGCACTGCATAACAAATGTTGACATTTCTGCAATAAAATGTGATTAAATAATTATGGAGTGGAAGTTACCATTTATTCGCATCAGCTGGATGGAAAAAACGTGGACGGAATTTCGAAAGCTTAAGAAAAAAGCATTGGAAGTGGTGAAGAAATATATGAATTAAGAATCAAGACAACACAGTTTGATTGTAATTTATAATTCTGAGTTCAGATTTCAAATTATACAATGCATTATTACCAAAAAGTGGAACTTCCGATATTTGGAAGTTCCTCTTTTTTGTATAAATAAAGTTGATTATTTTAAAATTTGTAACGGGCACTTAAACAAACACCATCATAAGAAGCAACCAACGAAGGAATAACATAAAGTCCCTGACGATAATCCAACGAAAGTTGCAATGGTACCTCAAAATTATATTCAATACCAATCTGACCTAAAATTCCAATACCAAATGATTTGCTGTAAACACCCAAAGCAGCACCGGCACCGGCATACCAATTTACACCCGGAGCTACAGCCGATAAGTCCCAAACCCATTGATAAACTCCATTTAAACCAAGACCATAAGAATTGAGACCTAAGTCAAATTCCAAACGATTGGCATTTCCAAGCGGATGTTGATAGGTTGCTTCGGCACCGGAATAATTAAACCTCAGACCAATTGCTTTTTTTGAAACCTGTGCATTAATAGCACTTACCATGCTCATAACCAATACGAATAACATAATCATTTTTTTCATACTTAAATTCAATTTTTTAGTTTTTCTCAACTTCTATTTTGTTTTGAAAAATTAAACAAAATAGATTTTGTTCTAATCTGATTTTATTCGTGCCAATCGCCATTCAGTTTTATTATATCTATCAGTTTTTCAACGGCTTCGGATTCTGGGATATTGCGTTCGAGGCATTCTTTCTTTTTATACAAACTTACTTTTCCACGACCGGCGCCCACATAACCGTAATCAGCATCTGCCATTTCGCCTGGGCCATTTACTATGCAACCCATAATTCCAATTTTCAGACCTTTGAGGTGCGATGTACGGGCTTTAATGTTGGCAATTACAGTTTGTAATTTAAACATGGTTCGACCGCATCCAGGACATGAAATAAACTCTGTCTTGGAAATCCGCACCCGTGATGCCTGAAGAATTCCGAAAGCCACCGAATTAATTTCTTCAACAGTTATTGTTCCAATATTTACGATAAAAATGCCATCCCCAAAACCATCTATATACAATACACCCAAGTCGGCAGCGGCTTTTATTTGTAGATATTGAAGTTCGTTTTCGGTATAATTTCTACAAATAATCACAGGAGTTGTGCAATCGGCATTGAACAAAGTATGAAAAAATGCACGTTGTTCTCCAACGCCATTATCATGGATTGTTTGAAGCAAAATAACGGTATCCGTACGTTTTTTTAATGTATCGATAATGGTTTCATTCAAATCCGAAAAGCTCAAATTGAGGAATTTAATTTCTGATTCATCCGCATCCAAATCATTTATTTCGTGTACATTATAAATCGTAAACATTTCACCATAAGCACTAAAAACCTTGTCAACACACAAAATATAATCGGGTGCAATTGCATGTTTTCCACATGCTGAAGCTATAACAACAGGTACATTTTCACCTCCGATGTTGCCAACTTTGTATGTTTGTCTACGATGGTATTCATAACGTGAAAGTTTATTGGATTCAATAGCCTGAATGGATTTGCTATTTTCTCTTTGAAAAATATACTCCACTAATATTTTACCAACCGGAATTTCGACTTCGGGTTCCTCGCTCAACGAAACACGAATAGTATCGCCTATGCCATCGATAAGTAATGCACCAATTCCTACTGCCGATTTTATACGACCATCTTCGCTATCCCCCGCTTCGGTAACTCCCAAATGCAATGGATAATGCAAATCTTTTTGTTCCAATTCATCCACCAATAGTCGTACAGTTTGAACCATCATTACCGTGTTGGAAGTTTTCATTGAAATTACAACACTGTCGAAATTTTGTTCTTTGCAGATATGTAAAAATTCCATACAAGACTCCAACATTCCTCGCGATGTATCGCCGTAGCGGTTCATCATTCTTTCGCTGAGTGATCCATGATTGACACCTATACGAATGGCAGTATTGTTTTCTTTACAAATGTTTAAAAAAGGTATAAAACGTGCCCGAATTTTCTGATATTCTGTTTCAAATTCCAAATCAGTATAATCGGAATTATCCCCAATTTTTATACTTCCAATATAATTACCCGGATTGATACGTACTTTTTCAACATTACGGGAAGCCACATCGGCGGCATTAGCATTGAAATGAATATCGGCTACCATCGGTACAGTGTAACCTTGTTGGTGCAATAATGTATGAATTTTACCAATACTTTCGGCTTCGCGAATGCCTTGTGTTGTAAAACGGACAATTTCACCACCTGCTTCAACAATTCTAATGCATTGTGCCACAGAATTTTCAATATCGTTGGTATCGGTATTTGCCATCGATTGCACCCGTACTGGATTTTTGCCTCCAAGTGCAAGGTGACCAATAAATACAGTGGTTGATGGTCGACGACTAAAATTAAATTGATTGGGTTTCCACATTAAATAAAGAGTTTCATTGTTGTCCGCTAAAAGCGGTATTTAAAAATTTATTGTTGTTATAAGGT
>JACDZH010000260.1 GCA_013426815.1 Paludibacter sp. | reverse complement strand
CTAATTGATTATTTGATTGTTATAAGTGTTAATAATTGTCATGCGTAAAACAGGTGCTTAATATCCCATAAAAAATAGGTCTTTTTCTTTCATTTAATGGTGAGTGTAAGAAAACAACCATAATTCCAAAAAACGAACTAAACATGAAATTTCTATTTTACCATTTCTCATTTATGCGAAATTCAAAAATACATAAGGCGGGACATAAATATTGAAAAGCTGACATCCCGCCTTCTGCTCATAGGTCTCTGTTAATGTCTTTTAGTTTAGTTTCAACTAAAAATCGGAACTTTTAATTTTACCTTACCCAAAGGATTTGTTTTTGCAGAATCTCACCAGAAACAATCAAATGAATATAATACATACCTTTTGGTAATTTATTCATTGAAATTTGTAAATTAGGATTGTTTCTTTCTTTAAAGTGTTTTACTAAACCCAAGTATTCATTCCAAATTTGAATTTCGTACTCGCCAGTATATTTCACATCTGATTTGCTGTTGACAATCGTAATATCAGGTTTGGGAACATCCAAAGAATTTTCCTCAGCTATTATATTTTCCTTATTTGTCAATGTGTTATCCAAAATAGTTAAGTTAACGATATCGTTAGCAGGATTTGGTGCTACTGATATAAATGCAGGTACGACACATATAATTTCAACATTTAATTGTGCATCACCTGAACCACATGAGTTACTATAAGTACATGAAACATTTCCATCTCCACAACCAGTTGCTTTAGCTATGAACGATGAAGATGTTGTGGAACCGTAGGGTATTAAGCCACCATCGGCACTCCAATTAAACGAAGTTATACCTTGAGAACTTACATCTTTTAATGTATACGTACGTGTTCCACCTTTTTTTACTGAATTCATTCCATTTATTGTTGTCAGTGGACCTACCCAAATATTTTTTGTTGCTGTGTATAGTGAATTGACTATTGCAGTTAATGTTACATTGCCATTTCCCATTTTAGTTACTGTTATAGGATTACCAGTTGATGGGCATGAAACGATATTAGATGGACTAGAACTCCATGTAACAGATGCACCTGACGGTAAATTGTTTATAGTGTAGGAGCTTTGACCGCAAATTATTTGAGATGAACCTGAAATAGTATATTGAAATTGATTTCCAACTCCAACTGCATGCCATGAATTTGTTACTTCACTTATTGCATTTGGGATACTACTCAATAAATCTGTTGCAGCTTGAATTGTTGCATTTCTTGCCGCAAAATAATCAGCGGATGAATTTAAATATAATGCCTCAGCTCTATAAGCAATTTTTTGTGCATTCTCAATTCCAATTCCACTAACAGTAAATGAATTTCCTAAATCGTTAGTGCCACTTCCACCTTGCGACAATAAATAGAACCAATGACTAAGAACAGTTGAATTAAAATGAGGTTCACCATTATTATCCCAAAAATTTCCATGATATGTGTCTGGATGTTGACCTTCTCCAGCAGTAACGCTTTTAGGATTTTGCAAATCTCGAATACAACTAAAAATTCCAGCATTAAAAATTTCTTCACCCATTAACCAAGTTTGTTTATTCGGAGCTGCCCAATGCTCCACACATGCACCCCATATATCACTAAACCCTTCGTTTAAAGCTCCAGATTCTTGAGTGCCAGGAGTGAGGTTGGCTGTAAACTGAGTTATACCATGGCCAAACTCATGGGCACTAACGTCTAATGATACTAACGGATTAAACATGCCATTGCCATCACCATATTGCATATAATTGCTATTTGACCCACCAACCCATTGAGCATTTGCCCAATTACTTCCTGCATGTACATAGCTCAATACACGTATGCCAGCTCCATTAATACTATTTCTCGTAAAAACTGTTCCCCAAAAATCAAATACTTTTTCAGCACCCCAATGAGCATCTAATGCAGATTGATCAGTATTAAAATTCGTCCAGCTACCCGCATTCCAACTTGTACTTGAATTAACAAAATCGACTGCACTTCCATAGTTATAAGTTGAGTTTAGATTTAATGTTTGTATGCTAACACCATTTCTACTTTCTTGAAGTCTATTTCCACCTGCAAAAGAATCACCTACTATATTTTGAGTCCCACTGTATCTAGTTTGACTTGTGCAAGATACATTCGCATCAAATACCAATGGAATGTTATTAATAATACTCCCATCGTTTGCATCTACGTAGATTAATTGCTCATTATTAGGTTCCATTGATGAGATTGTAAATTTCCAAGATAATTTCCACGAATGGCTATTATTTAAGTAATCTTCTGAAATCACTAATTCTCCTTTTGGATAATACGATGCATTAGGATTATTGGTGTTTTCTTTCACAAACTTTTCCATTGCTGTATCTTCCCATTTGTATTTTTTTGAACCCACAAAGGCTAACGCTTTAGTCAAAGCTTGATTTTCATTAAAAGATGGTTTGATGATAGAAATATCTATATCAATAAAATCACCATTTATGACCTCAATGTTACCATCTTTTCCGTGAATAAGGAATTCTGAATTTTCTACTTTCAGACCTTTGTAATACTGTTGAAATTTTTTGTGTGTAATTCCTAATTCATCCAAATCTTCTTTTGTTTTGCGAAAACTATCTTCGTTTTTTGCATGTAAAATTGATTTTAAGAATACTGTGTCATTTTTCATTTTTCTGGTCGAATTTGCATTCGCTTGAAAACGAGCAAATTTCACTTTCCCTTTTTCGTTTTTTTGTATATCCAAAGTGTCATTTCCTTGCGCAATGGCAAAGATACTATTCAATAGCAATGTGATCAAAAATGCAGATTTTGTAATTTGTTTCATAATAATTTGGAGTTAAATTGATTAATTTGATTTTATGTAATGATAAAAAATTGCATCGCTTGAATTGTCGTGGTAAATTAATGTGTCATTATAGATTCTATCTATGACATAAACCCAAGGAACTCCTTGATTGTCTTTAAAGGTCATAAGATAAGTAGATTCATTATTAGTGTATGTGCCAATATCTTTTATCCAAAGTATTGTAGTAGCTCCTGTTATTGCAAAAGAATTGGAAATAACTTTATTGTCAGAGGTGAATTCAATAAAACAGCTATCACAATAATACATTGTATTACTGCTTATGCCTCCTTTTCCATAAACAAGCTTCCATTTCCCCTGTATGTAATGTTGGATTGTTTTAAGAGGTTTGTCATATAATACAATATTGTGAAGTAATTCCTCGTTGTCATTTTTGCATTGAGTAAAGCAAATTAGCAACGTTAAAGCAGAAATAATTATTAATGAATTCTTTTTCATTTGAATGTGTTTTTTGATTAATTGAAAGTAAGACGTTTTGTTAGAAATTCGTTTACTGATTTAATTCATATTTTAATAGCCGAAGTTGCGAGTAAAGTTAACTGTTCTATTTACTGAAAAAGTAGTCTTGTTGTTTCTTTTCTAATAGATTCTTGACGTTGAACTGAAAGGCTAATCATTCCTACTATGCCGCCTAACGACCGAGGCTATGGGCATTTGGCGGTTTGCGGGAGCATTCGCTGTCGCACCGCTACAAAAGTAAAAGCGGGAGTAAAGCCTCCTAAGTGCAATTCTCCCGCCAATGCGCATAGGCGTGTGTTATGCCCAGTTTTTTTAGACTAATAAGTCATTCAATATTATGTCTAAGTGAGCGTCTAAGTCGCC
>JACDZH010000259.1 GCA_013426815.1 Paludibacter sp. | reverse complement strand
GTCAAATTCATAAAATATTCTGTATCATCAACTTAGGGGTGCTGAGTAGTTACAGTTTACCTTACATTTTATATATTTGCAATAGTTTTAAGAACAGTGAAAATATACAATTCTATATTACATTTATTTATCCCTAATTGAAGTTTAGTTTGTTTTACTACTTACCTTCTGTATATTGTTATGATTGGGATAACTACAATATTTTGTATAATTCTACTTCGGTTTTCCCAACACATAACTACTTATATGAAATTTCAATTAATTACTCTATTTATCGCTTTTGCTTTTTTTGTTTAGTGTGGTAAAAAAACTGAACTCGAAAATGCGTTAGAAATGGCTGGTTCTAATCGTTTGGAGTTAGAAAAAGTTTTAACACATTATTCCCAATCGCCCACCGATAGTTTACAGCTCAAAGCAGCAGAGTTCCTGATAATTAATATGAAGTACCATTATACAATGGAAAACAAATCGTTATCGAGCTATTATCAAGAAATTATCAAAATTAACAACGATAGCACAAAAGCTCAATGCTGCCGAAATATGTTTGATTCTTTGGGTCTGAAATATTATTTAGAAGATAAAGATTTAAAGATTAAATACGATATACAAACCGTAAAAGCCGATTACCTCATTAAAAATATCGACTACGCCATTAACCATTGGTACACAAACCCTTGGGCACAGCATTTATCCTTTGCCGATTTTTGTGAATATGTACTACCTTACAGAATTGGAAATGAAAACATTGAAAATTGGCGCGAAAAAATAGCACAAAAGAATCTAAAGAAAATTGACTGGATAAATACAATTGATGAGATAAGAAATTCCTGCTATTGGGCTGCACGTTTTTTAAGTGATACGTTAAATGCACCAGGATTTAATCTTTATACTTATGCTACACCAGCACCCATAGATCAACCAGCATCAATACTTCACAATATTAAGTTAGGTACTTGCGACATGTATGCACAAGCAGCAGTTTATAATTTGCGAGCATGTGGTATCCCTGTTTGTATTGATTTCACACCCCAATGGCCTAATCGTAGTTTAGGGCATACGTGGAACGTACTGTTTGATGAAAAAGGAAAAGAAATTCCTTTTATGGGAGGTGAAATTTCTCCAGGCATTGCAAACAGACCAGGGGAACCAATGGCAAAAGTGTACAGAAAAACATTTTCGTATCAACACGAAAGTTTATTTCACATTAAAAAAGAGGAAAAAATACCCGCTTTGTTTGACAATCCGTATATAAAAGATGTAACCAATAATTATTATACAACAGTAGATGTTGAACTGGAGTTATTTGATAAAACCAAAAACAGATTTGCTTATTTGGCTGTGTTTGATGATGCTAATTGGGTTCCGATACAATGGGCAGAAGTAAAAAATGGTAACCGTGTTACATTTAATGCAATGGGCAAAAACTGTATGTACTTACCTGTATTTTACGAAAACGAAATGGCAATTCCTGCTGCCCAACCATTTATAGTAGATATAAAAGGAAATATAAGAACGATATCTGAAAATATAAATCAGAAACAACAGCTTGTTCTGAAAAGGAAATATCCAATAAGACGAACCATTTACATACATAGTAAACTCATTTTAAGTGGCAGGGTTGAAGCATCAAATTCACCAAACTTTAAAGACTCTGTTGTAGCCGGCATAATAAAGCGCGACCCGAGGTTCGATTGGGACACCATAAGTTGTGTAACTTCTAAAAAATATCGATTTTGGAGATTTAAAGCAGAAGCATTTAAATGGTGTAATATAGCTGAACTACAATTTATTACAACTAACAAAAATATCACTGACACGACCTTATTAATACACAATATGATTAAAAATGACACAAATTTGCCCATAAATTTATTTGATAATAATAAATTGACTTATGTTCAATTAAAAGGAAAAGATAAGGAATGGGTGGGGCTTGATTTTGGTAAACCAGTAAAAGTAGATTATTTTAAATTTATGCCACGAAACGACGATAACGCCATAGTGGCGGGCGATAGGTATGAATTAGTGATGTGGGATAAAACTGGTTGGAAATCGCTTATAAAATGTGTGGCAACATCGGATAAATTAATATTTAAAAATGTACCAACGGGAGGGTTATATCTTTTACATAACCTCACCAAAGGCAAAGAAGAACGAATATTTACTTACCAAAACGGACAACAAGTGTGGTGGTAAATAAAAAAATAAAAAAAGGGGCGGCTCATCTTTCAGTTTTTACGGAACAGATTGATTGTAGCGCACCCCTCTACCTCAACAAACCAATATAAAAAGGAAAGAGAGACGGCACAAAAGTAGTATAATATGGATAAATATAATTTTTCCCGACTAAGTTTGGGATAAATTACGATGAGAAAGACCTGTGAAAGAGGTTTTAATAAAACGAATTTTAAACTTATCAAATTAATAAAATAAAAAATGAAAATATTTAAAAAAAAAAAATTATTTTTGCAGTAGTTGCTGCGATGATTTTGGTTGCTTCTTTATCTTTTTTTCAATCGTGTAGCAATAGTGAATTAGATTTAAATTCAAAAATGGATACACAAATCACAAATATGAAAAGCTTTTCTGAAATAACTCCAGAGAATAAAGAGTTTAAATCCTTGTTGCTAAATACTGAAAATATTGTGAAATTAAAAAGAAACGTAAACTCAAATGATAGACAAAATGCTCCTTCAAGATCAAATGAAGAAGCTATTAAGAAACAAATACATGAACATACCATTTCAAGCATGAAAATGCTTAAATCTTATGGTGTTGAATATAAAGATATCGCTCAATATGTTGACAATGAGGATGATCCTAGAATTGCATTAATGGGTATGATCTTTATTACTTTACAAAAAACTAAAAAAAATGCATCATTAAATAATAGCAATGGTTTACAAAAAAATAAAAGATTTAAATCAAAAAGTACAGAAAATGATTTATTTCCATTAGATAAAGTAAAACATTGTATCTTAGATGCTGTGGGGTTAGCCATTATAGCCGATGGAGTTTTTGGATCTGCTACAACTTTTACATTAGAGACAGCCATTGGTATAGCAGGTCGTGTAGCAAGTAGAACTTTAGGTGTTGTTGGTGCTGCCTATGCTATAGTAGATTTTGGTGATTGTATGGGTTGGTACGATATCTGGTAAACTATATATGAAAAAGAATTTAATCACTACCAGATACTTTTTGCCTTTTACACAAATAATATTAGGCTATTATCAATTCAATAATTTAGGAAGCTTTTTCAAAATCGATATAGGACATAATACATTCTTTTATTTTTTTATTGTAGCAGCAAGTATACTTAGTTTTATATTGTTTTTTTCTAATGCTAAGCCTTTTCGGGAATCTACTAAGCATGAAAAAATAATACGACTTGTTGAGTTGTTTGCATCTGTCTTTTTCTTGCTGTCTGTAGGATTTAACTTATATGTTCTTTTTTAATTAGAAAAAAAGGGGTGCACTCATATTTCAGTTTTCACAGAGCGGAAAGACAGTAGCACACCCCTTTACCCCAACAAACCATTAGAAAAAAGAAAGGAGGCAATACAAAAGTAGTAATAAAAAGGATAAATATAATTTTTCCCGACTAAGTTTGGGATAAATTACGATGAGAAAGACCTGCGAAAGAGGTTAGGTAAAAAACAATTTGTAACTACTCAGCACCCCTAAGTTGATGATACAGAATATTTTATGAATTT
>JACDZH010000258.1 GCA_013426815.1 Paludibacter sp. | reverse complement strand
AAATACAAATGAATATTGTTGATAAACAACCATATAACAAATTAATTCAAATAATGTCTAATATCTATTTTGCTTCAGATATTTATGATGCTGTACTCAATGCTGATGCTCTGCTACTCGTTACCGAATGGAAAGAATTTCGTTTGCCAAGTTGGTTAGTGGTTAAAAAAACAATGAATGGTTCTTTGATTCTTGATGGAAGAAATATTTATGATAAAAATGAATTGAAGGAAATGGGGTTTGTATATGAAGCAATAGGCTAAAAATACGAAATAATATTTATATAATTAATTTTTTATTTTATCCAATTGATTAACTGATAATCAATTGGATAATTTTTTTTCTTAAATTTTGTGTGTTTTCAAGCATAGGTAATTTTTTTCTGTTCAACAAAAAATACCTGATTTTTCCAAAATACTTTTTTACTTCTTTATACCAACGAAATGACCATTTCCCCAAAAAATATTGACCATAAAAAAATATCAAAACTATCCACCATGGAAAACTTGTAAAATAAACGAATATTAACGTTTGCAATAAATAAAAAACAGGAAAGGAAATAATGCCAAATACATAATGAATAGAGCTGTAGAAACCTTTATATTCAATTTTCATTGATTTTCGAACCCAAACGGGTGAAAAAAAGGGAAATATATTTAGGATAAATCCGTAAATAAAAATCGGTAAAGTGACCAACAACAATAATCCTTCTAGTAGGAGAAATGAGCATTTGAATGGAGCTTTTTCCAAAACCCATGTACGAAGGTTCATTTCTTGTATATTGGTAGCATATTCTGCACAATACTTTTCTAATAATTTAATTTTTTCTGGTTCGTTCTTTTCAATACGTATTAAGCTTTTACCTATTTTCTGACGTGCAACAAAACGGAAAATTGTTTTGTCAGGCATTTTAAGCTTTTTCACCATGCTCGAATTAACCACTTCAGTTGCTATTTCGAAGCATTTGTAATGCTTATCTGTATCTAAATCTAAGGTAATATTAATTAAATCATTACGAAGTCGATCACGTATTTCATTTGTGGCTGTTATTGGATTAACAGAATATTGGTTCATAAAATCCGAAACTTCTATTGGTTTCCCAATATTGATAATTATATGTTTCCCAAATTTGTAAAAATCAAAATAATCAATGCCAATAGGAACTATTTTTACGGTTGGTATTGTGCCATATTTTTGTTGTGCAGCAAAAGCAATACGGAAAATCCCTTTAGTAATCATTCTTAATTTTCGGGGATCACCCTGATTCCCTTCAGGCATTATGCCGATTGCCTTATTTTGCAGCAAAATATCTACGCATTTTTCAAATATTTCATTGTTTTTACCTAAATTTTCGACACCATCTCGCATCCTGAATGCAGGCATAATATTTATGAAATCCAAAGCTTTAGCTACTATTTTATTTTTAAAAATGTCGGATCTAGCAAGAAAATATACGGATAGTTTCTGAGGAACAATCGAATGAACTGCAAGTGCATCCATCAAAGCATTCAAATGATTTGGGGCAAAAATAACAGGACAATCATTGGGGATATTTTCCTTTCCTACCACTATATATTCTCCATAAAAACGTTTGAAAGTATAAATGACATATCTTTTGAGCAGGCTTAATGAGAGCGAAATATCGTAATTTTTTGACATGGAACTTCAGTTTTATTGGATGAAATGTTTCAATGTACAATTGAATCTATCAATCGCTTTCATTAAACAATTATAGATTTTGTTGACCAGTAAGTGGCTAAACACAAACCAGAGATGATATGCCACATTCCCCACCAAGCAGTAATAAAGAGCATTCCACCTAATGCCATTTCATTCGGGAATATTTTGGTGTTGAAAAGTAAAACTAAACCTAATCCGGCGTTTTGAATGCCCGTTTCAATGGTTATAGTTCGCCTATCACGTTTTGGAACCTTGAAAATTGTTCCAAGAGTGTAACCGGTTAGAAATGCCAGAAAGTTGTGAATTAATACAATAAAGAAAATATAGTAGATATATTTTAGAAATAGCTCCAAATTGTTGGTGAAAGCTAAAACAACCATGGTTACGAAAAACAAAATGGAAATATTTTGAATTGGTTTTTTCAATTTCTCAGTAATGAGTGGAAAGTATTTTGCAAAGAAAACACCTAATATCAAAGGTATTCCTAATAAAATAAATACAGTTTCGAACATTTGAACATTATCAATTTCAAGTGGTTGCAAGTATTGACCAGCTCTATTGCTTATAAATTTCATATACAAACCACCCCAAAAGGCAAAGTTTAAAGGTGTAGTAATTGTTGCTAACAAGGTAGTGCTCGCAGTAAGTCCAATTGATAATTCTGTGTTTCCTTTGGAATAAGATGTCATAAAATTTGATATATTACCACCAGGACATGCAGCAACTAAAATCATACCCATAGCTACTGTTGGTGTGATGAAATTACTTATTGCCAGTACTAGTAAAAAAGTCATCAATGGAAGAGCAATTACTTGAGAAACGAGTCCTACAATTGTTGATTTTGGTTGTCTTATTAAATCTCTAAAGTGATTTGGTTTAATGCTTAATGCTACTCCAAACATAATAAATCCTAAAACAATATTGATAGCATGCATCCCTGATGCAGAAAAGTTAATTTTAATTGGGTCAAGTTGTTGTAAAGCTTCGTACATAATTAGTTTTTAGGATTAATCCTTTTTTTCAGATTTTTGAAAATCAACAGCAGTACATTCTTATTTTTTTTTCAGCGCAAATATATAAAAATATTTTTTAACACGGAACCATTTTTCAAATTTCAGACATAAACCTTTTATTTTAGCACGAATATTTGTACTTTTGTTGCGTTAATTCATGTTATAAAAATGAATAAAAAAAATGAATACTATTAAGAAAAGTTTATTAATCGTTTTAACTACTGTTATAATTATGTCCGAATCGTGTGCAAAAGTGAATGAAAATTCCGCAATTGTTTGTTTTGAAACAAATAATGGTAAAATATTAGTGAAACTATATCCCGAAACTTCAAAGCATAGGGAAAATTTTCTGAAATTGGTGAATGAAGGATTTTAAAATGGAGTTTTATTTCATCGTGTAATTGCAGATTTTATGATACAAACTGGTGATCCGGATTCAAAAACAGCAAAATCAGATAATTCGCTAGGTTCAGGTGATATAGGTTATAATATTCCGGCTGAATTTATATATCCCAAGTATTATCATAAACGAGGTGCACTTTCTGCTGCTCGTCAAGGTGATCAGACCAATCCATTAAAATCATCATCAGGTTGTCAATTTTACATTGTACAAGGTCGTAAATTTTCCGATACCGAACTTAACATTATGGAGAAAAGTAAAGAACAAAAGTTGGAAGGTAAACTGTTTCAGGAAATAGTAAATACAAAACAAGATGAAATCAAAAAATATCGTTTGGAACAATGTCAACCAAAATTAGATGCTTTACGCGATTCTATTTTATTGGAAGTGAGAAATAAAATACAAAAAAATCCAACATATAAATTTACACAACAACAACGTGTTGATTATAAAACTGTTGGAGGTACACCACATTTAGATGGTGATTATTCTGTTTTTGGTGAAGTAATAGAAGGTTTAGATATTGTAGAAAAAATTTCTAAATCAAAAACCGGACAAAACGACAGACCAATTGAAGATATTAAATTTATTAAAGCTGAAATAGTTGGAAGTCGGTAGTTGGTAATTAAATTTTATGAGTATCGGGTGTTGTACCTAAAGAAAAAAGTTTACATTTGTCTTTCAT
>JACDZH010000008.1 GCA_013426815.1 Paludibacter sp. | reverse complement strand
TTTTTATAAAATCGAGCAAAAAATATAGGACTTTATAAACACACTCTAATTAATCTTTTGCTGTCATGCAACTTTGCATCTGTTATGTTGATATAATCATGAAAACCCTGCGTGTCTTTCCATACGGTATGGATTTTTAACCCACATTTAGCTGATAGGAACTTTACCCTTTCTAAAAAGATTTACAAATAAGCTCACAGTAGAGCTATCAATCAGTTTTATAGTTTCATTTCAAACTTCTTCAATTAGTGCCCTATCATACTTATACGTAAATGCGCGTCAATAATGATTAATCAGCTGATAATAAATATAATAAATATATTAAAACAAAATATAATCACTATTCTTATTACCATCCCGCTTCATTGATTTAAATTGCAACACCCAATAAAACCGTTCTATGGGTAGTTGACGGTGCTATTTATTTTCTAACACTGATTTTAAATGTGCTTTTTTTCTCGAATTATTTCAGTTTGATAAACTGACTTTTGCAAATATTCTTATATGCATTGTAGCCGGAAAATCTACTATCTTATGGTTGGAGATTTGTAAACTGATTAAAACGAAAAAAATGTTTATTTAATTTATATAATTTTAAACAACTATTAATAAATGGATTAGAATAAAAATAGCCCCATTTTGCAAAGTCAATACAAGTGTATGAATTATGTAACTTTTTACCGGATTTATATAACTTGTGAGGAACTATTGTCTTTACTTTTGTTTCAACAAAGTTCATCCCTTTTTGGTATATGAAACTAAAATTTAAATGATTCAACAATAGCACAAATCAACTGACATCCAGTCAAATAATAGTGATTAAAACATTCAATAAAAAAACATCAAATGAAAGATTACAAATTATTTTCACCTGCAAAGCTAGGAAATTTGAAACTAAGGAATCATGTTGTGATGGCACCCATGACACGAAGTCGTGCATTAGGAAATGTGCCGAATGCATTGATGGCCGAATATTACGGGCAACGAACCGGAGCCGGATTAATCATTACCGAAGGAACAGCTCCATCGCCAAACGGACTGGGATATTCTCGCATTCCGGGCTGTTTTAGTATGGAACAAGTGGACGGTTGGAAAAAAAATACCTATGAAGTTCATAAAGACGAAAGTATCATCTTTATACAACTCATGCACACAGGACGTATCAGTCATTCGCTCAATTTATCCGAAGGAGCTCAGATTATTGCACCATCACCTTTGAAAGCAATCGGACAAATGTGGACCGATGAAAAGAAAATGCAGGATTTTCCTATTCCAAAACAAATGGATGATAATGATTTGTTACTTACGCTCACAGAATATGCCGAATCGGCAAAACATGCCAAGGATGCAGGATTTGACGGTGTTGAGTTACATGCAGCCAATGGTTATTTGCTGGAGCAATTTCTTTCACCGATAAGTAATATCCGAACCGATAAATACGGTGGAAGCATTGAAAATCGTTGCAGATTTGTGATTGACGTTATAACTGCAATATCAGCTACCATTGGAAAAGAGAAAACAGGTATACGCCTTTCACCTTATGGAGAAGCTGGCGGAATGGCATTTTATCCAGAATTAGATGAGACCTACACCTATCTGGCAAAAGAACTGAATAAACTTAAAATTGTATATATTCATTTGGTTGATCATTCATCAATGGGTGCAATACCGGTTCCCGATGATATGGTGAATACCATCCGATCCTGTTTTAAGAAAACATTGATTCTTTCAGGTGGTTTTGACAAAGAAAGTGCAGAACTAGAACTGGAAAGCGGAAGAGCCAACTTGATTGCATTTGGTCGTCCATTTATCAATAATCCAGATTTGGTCGATCGATGGAAAAATGATTTACCACTTTCAAATGATCTGAAAATGAATGAGTTTTATACAAATGATATATTAGGATATACCGATTATCCCATTTATAAAGCTGACCCTGAATAAAAGAAAAATTATCATATTCATATAGCCCTGAAACATATTTGTAACGGGGCTTTTTTATCCTAATTATGTAACCTTTTGGAATAATTGTGTAACACATTACCTCTAATATTATCTCAACTTTGCAGTGTAATAACAAAGTCTTTTATAATAGAAAAAAATGAAAAATATTAAGAAATTAGCAGTACTTATTATGATTACCGGATTTGTGATTGCAGGTTTTCAAAGTTGTAGTCAATATCCCGACAATAGTGGAATTACATTGGTTACTCGCAATGAACGTGTAGCAAAAACATGGAAAGTAGACAATTACAAAGTGAATGATGTTGATTATACTTCACTATTAACTGCTTGTACCGAAACTTTCACTACGCAAGGTAATTATTCATTTCAGTGGGCAATTTTGGGTGGAACAGGTTCATGGTCGTTTCAAAACAATTATGCTGAAATCAAAATCAATGGTGTGGACAATTTATCTTCAAAAACCTTGTTCATTCTGAAACTAGAAGAAAAATCGTTTTTGGTATTACTATATGGATGGAAATGACAAAAAAGAATTTCACCTGATTCCTCAATAATGTCGTTGAAAATTCAATTTTTCTTAAAACTACATAAAATGTAAATCGAAGTGATTCAACTTGTTTGTTTTGCTTCGAACATTTTTGCTTTTTGGTTTTTAATCATCCGATTATTGGTATTAATAAAGAAATATGAACATCAAAAGAGTATTCGGTGCGTTATTAACTGTTCTTGGAATAAGCAGTTTTATTTATGCGGCAGTTTTGTTTGTGAATTTATTGTAGCACTCATTCTATCAAAGAAATTATCATTTTTGGTATACTTGGTCTTCTGTTTTTCATTTCGGAAATGAGTCTTATTCTTACCGTAAAGGATATTTAATCTGCAACTTTTTATCATCAGAATTTGTTTTATTGTAACTAATTTAATTGTTTGATTATGAATTTTGTAGATTATTATAAGATACTTGGTATTGATAAATCGGCTTTGCCAAAAGATGTCAAAAACGCTTACAGAAAACTTGCCCGGAAATACCATCCCGATTTGAATCCTAATAATGCGGATGCAAAAACAAATTTTCAACAAATAAATGAAGCAAATGAAGTATTAAGCGATCCTGAAAAACGAAAAAAATACGACCATTATGGAAAAGACTGGCAACTTGCTGATGAATTTGAGAAACAAAAACAACAGCAATCACAATCGTCAGGTTCACGGAGCAGTGGTGGTTTTTTCGGTGGACAATCCGCAGGAGATTTCTCCGATTTCTTCGAATCCATGTTTGGTGGCAGCAGATCAGGTGGTAGCAGACAAGCAAAATACCGCGGTGAAGATTATTCAACTGAAATTCATCTGGAATTGATTGATGCTTATAAAACGCACAAACAAACACTTTCTGTGAACGGAAAAAACATTCGAATGACCATTCCGGCCGGAGTTGAAAACGGACAAACCATAAAAATAACCGGACATGGAGGACAGGGAACAAATGGTGGTCCGAATGGAGATTTGTACATTTCGTTTTCGGTAGCCAACCATCCCAATATGAAACGATTGGAGAATAATTTATATACAACCGTTGAGTTGGATCTGTATACAGCTGTGCTTGGAGGAGAAATTACCATCAATACCCTGGACGGAAAAGTGAAACTGAACGTTAAACCAGAGACCCAGAATGGAACGAAAGTGAACTTGAAAGGAAAAGGATTTCCTGTTTATAAAAATGAAGGCAAATTTGGTGATTTACAGGTAACTTATGCTGTAAAAGTACCAACAAATCTAACTGCAAAACAAAAAGAATTATTCGAGGAATTGAGAAAATTGTAGAGACGTTGCATGCAGCGTCTGAATATGAAAAAAATAAAAACCATGCAACCAAAATATTTAATCTCAATTGGCGAATTTTGTGCCAGGAATGATATAGAAATATCGTTTGTAAATTCCTTACAATCAATTGGTTTAATCGAAATTAAATCAATTGAGAATAATTTGTATATTGATGCAAAACAACTACAATTATTGGAAAAATTTGTTCAGTTTCACTACGAGTTAGATATCAATATCGAAGGAATTGAAACCATTACCCACTTGTTACAACGTGTAAACTACATGCACGACGAAATTACCGTGCTTCGAAACAGGCTTAGTCTCTATGAATAATTTGAAATATGAAAAAAATACTTCCCTTTTTAAAGAAAACTTTGAAAGCTATCTTTTGGGTGGTACTTGTTTTCGTGTTGTTATTTCTCATTTTAGCCGCAATTATTCAGATTCCGGCAGTGCAAAACAAAATTGTACATTATGCTACCACTTTTGTAAGTAACAAAACACATACCCGTGTTGAAATTGAGAATGTTAGAATTTCATTTCCTAAATCGGTTGTAATAGAAGGTCTTTTTCTCGAAGACCTGCAAAAAGACACATTAATTTCAGCCGGCAAATTGAAAATAAATATTGCTCTTTTCGATTTGATATTCAACAAGATAACGGTGAATTCAGTTAAACTTGAAAATGTGAATCTGAATGCATACAATACGAAAACAGATTCGCTTTTTAATTACAATTTTCTGATAACTGCTTTTGCCGATTCTACCAAAAAAGAAACAACCACATCTAAAACACCTTCAAAATGGACATTCACTGTAAATAACGTGAGTTTGAAAAACATCCGGATTCTTTACGATGATGAATTCGGTGGAATGAATATTTCGGCAACATTGGACAAACTGGATTTGAAAATGAATAAGATTGATTTTGAAAAATCCATTTTTGATATCGACGATTTGCTGGTTGAGAAATTAAATGCCGGCGTTTTGATAAAAGAATCGTCAGTTACTACTCAGAAAAAGACGGAAGGTACCTTACCTTTCATTTCGGCAAATAATATTCAAATCAATAATTCGACCGTTACTTTTGGTGCTTCCATAAACAAACAATCAGTTTTGGCGGTTATCAAACGGTTTGAATTAAAAGAAGGCAGTGTAGATTTGCAAAAAGAATTAGTAAAAGCCGATAGATTTTATTTATCGGAAAGTGATATTCGATATTTAACAATAGCGTCTGTAATTCCCGACTCAAAGGTGGAAATTCCCGTTTCGTTTAAAAACGAATGGATTGTAACCGTTCAACACATCGATTTGCATCATAATTCATTGACTTACAAGGTAAACGGCACACCAAATCTAAAGAATTCCTTTGATGCGAATCATTTGGAATTTAAGCAGGTACATCTTCTGGCAAGCGATTTTTTCTATTCCACCGATTCTACAAAAGTATTGGTGAACGAATTTAATGCAGTGGATCAGAATAATTTCGCAATTACCCGTTTCGAAACTGATTTTACGATGGACAATCATTCCATAACTGCCAAAAGTATAAAAGCCAACACAACCGGCTCGTCACTTATCGGTGACATGAATCTTCGCTTTTCGTCGATGAAATCTTTGAAAGATTCGCTTCCGTATCTGGTTCTGAATTTAAATATTAAAAGCGCCGGTTTTACCAATGCTGATATTCTTTATTTTAGCCCTGCACTGGCTGAACAGGATTTTTTTAAAAACAAGAAGAATATTACGTCTGTTTCCGGTCAGATCAATGGACGCATCAATAACCTGAAAGGTAAAAATCTGGTTTTGAAAACCGGAGCAAAAACCGTTTTGAAAACCGATTTCACCATCACCGGATTACCCGCAGCCCAAACCGCCACTTTTCATTTTCCTAACCTGAAACTTGTTTCCGGACGACAGGATATTGATATGATGGTTGGTTCTTCCATACCAGTAAGTATCCAAATTCCTGAAGAAATAAGTGTAAATGCTGTTTTCAATGAGAAGTTGAAAGAGTTTGAAACATCTATCCATCTAAACAGCAGCATTGGCAATGCGATGCTTTTGGCAAACATTGACAAAAACGAAAATTTCAGGGCTAACCTAAGTACTTCGGAGCTGGATTTGGGAAGTTTGCTAAAAAATAAGCAAATGTATGGTACGGTAACGTTAACTGCTGCTGTAACCGGTCACGGACTGGATCAAAACACCATCAAAGCCGATATTAAAGCCCAAGTTTCAAGTATTTTTCTTAACAATTACACTTATCATAACCTGAATGTGAATGGTACAGCGAGTGGACGGGAATTTGCTGGCGAAGTAAAATTGAATGATAAAAATGCAGTATTTGATTTTGACGGTTTGGTAAATACAACTGTCGGAAAAGAACAATTAAAATTCAATTTAAATGTTAAGGGTGCCGATCTTCAAAAACTCAGTTTTACGAAAGATGACATGCGCATTGGTTTTAGGGCAAATGCAAATCTGAAAGGCGGAACAGTGAATAAACTGAATGGAAAAGCCGGAATAACCAATATGATAATTGCACACAACGGAAAAAAATATGTTTTCGATTCAGTAATGGTAGCGTCGGTCAATCAACCAAATAAAAGTGAGATGAGTTTTAACAGCCCACTGATAGGAATTAAATACTCTGGAACCCTCTCTCCTACCTCACTTCCCGAAGTACTTTCGCAGTATTTTAACAAATTCTTTCCTTTTTTGGAAACCAAACCCGCCAAACATAAGAATGACAGCACAGGATTCAATTTTGAAATACAACTTCATAATCACCCTTTGCTATCGGAAGTTTTTCTGCCTGACCTGAAAGAATTTGAACCGGGAATTATAACCGGAAGTTTTGATAGTCGCAAAAATGAATTGAAACTGAATGCAGGAGTGAAGCGTCTTGTGTATGGTACAACTGAAATAAATAACATGGCTGTTGTGGTAAAATCTGATTCAACGGCATTGGATTTTTCCGTTTCCGGTTCAGGAATTTTGAACTCACAAATCAACTTAGCCAATATACTTTTTGAAGGGAAACTGGCTGAAAATAAGATATTAGCCAACATTTCGTCTATAGATGGGTCAAACAAAAAGTTGCTGATTCGGTCTGAAATAACCAAAGAAAAAGGTAATTACAAACTGGTCCTCGATCCGAAGAATTTTTATCTGATGAATAACCGCTGGGACATTGCCGCGGATAATTATATAGAATTTGGAAAACAGGGATTTTTGATTCATCATTTATTCATGAATAATGCCCAAAGTCAGATGAATATTGCATCGGTTCATGACCGGTTTAATGATGATTTAAACATTGAAATAAAAAAATTCAGGTTGGATGATATTTCACGCATTATTGAAAAGGACAGCAGCCTGGTGAAAGGTAACGTAGATGGAAATGTATTGCTCAAACGGGTAAATAATTCTTATGGAATCATTGCCAATGCTACCATAAATAACCTCATTGTTCGGGATGTGCCTATTGGACAACTTGCAATAAAAGCTGAAAATCCTACCGGAGAACGGTTTGATGTTGATGTAAAACTTACCGGAACCAATAATAACCTCACCGCAAGCGGTTATTATATTCCGAATGGTGGCGATAATTCCATTCATTTAAAAGCAGATATTCAATCATTGTCCATGAAAACGGTGGAAGCATTTTCGATGGGACAAATCAGAGAAGCTTCGGGAAATATCTCCGGAAATTTTCTGGTTGGCGGAAAATCAACAGCACCTGAACTTTCAGGCGAACTGACATTAAATGATGTGTTTATGAACCCAAAGTATCTAAACAATCGTATTGAGTTTAAGCATGAAACCTTACAACTAAGAGCCGATGGTATATATTTCGAAAAGTTTACGATGCTGGATACCAAAAAGAATGCCGCAGTAATTGATGGCACTGTTCACATGAAACAATTTTCAGATTTTGTTTTCGCCATACATGCCACAACAAAGGATTTTTTGCTGTTCAATACCACATCGAAAGAGAATGAAATGTTTTATGGTCGCATGATTATTGACAGTAAAATAGACATTACAGGTACAATTTCATTGCCGGTTATCAATGCCAAACTGAAAATGAAAAACGGTTCGAATTTTACATTTGCTGTACCCGAAGACAAGCTCACTGCCGATAAAGGCGAAGATGAAGTACTTTTTGAAGACACTTCAAAACAAAATGAAATTTTAAACCGTAAGGTGAAAAAAGATATTCAGAAATCAGGCTTAACCGGTTTCGATCTTTCATCCATTATTGAAGTGGATAAAAAAGCCACACTGAGATTATTAATGGATCCTAGTTCCTCCGATTCGTTGGTAGTGAGAGGCGAAGCTGCATTGAGTTTTATCTTGGACAGGAGTGGAAAAATGAGTCTTACCGGCACGTACAATTTGAACGAAGGTAGTTACCTCATTTCACTGGAACAGTTTATAAAACGGAAATTTGAAATAGTTTCGGGAAGTACCATCAGTTGGAATGGCGATCCGTTGGACGCAGATATTTCGATTAATGCTACTTATACTGTACGTGCAGCTCCTTACGATCTTGTTGCCAATCAAATGTCGGGTTTAAGTGATGTAGACAAAGGTGGTTATAAACAATTGTATCCTTTTTTGGTAATGTTGAAACTTCGTGGTGCGATTTTAAAACCTGAAATTAGCTTTGAAATTCAACTGACACCCGAAAATAAAGGAATTCTGGGCGGTGCAGTGAATCAAAAGCTAAACATGCTGAATGAAGATGCATCGGCATTAAATAAACAGGTATTTGCTTTGTTGGTGTTGGGACGATTTGTGCAGGAAAATCCATTACAATCCGAAACGAATGTTGCATCAACCTTTGTAAGGTCAACAGTTGGCAGTTTTTTATCAACTCAGTTAAATAAATTAAGCTCGAAAGTAGTACCGGGAGTTGAATTAAACTTTGATATTCAATCGTATGACGATTATCAAACCGGACAGGCACAAGGCAGAACTCAAGTGGGAATTGGAGTAAAAAAACAACTTTTCAACGAACGGTTGAGTGTACAAATGGGTGGTAGCGTAGATGTTGAAGGTGCAAGGGCAAAACAAAATTCTGTAAGTGATATTACCGGAGATGTTACGGTAGAATATAAATTGACCAAAGATGGTCGATACCGTTTAAAAGGTTTCAGACAGAATCAATATGAAGGAGCAATTGAAGGTCAGTTGGTCGAAACCGGTGTTGGAGTGGTGTTTGTCCGCGATTTCAATAAATGGATAAAAAAGTCCAAAAAATCTCCCAAAGTGGGAGTTTCGGATGTGAAAAAATAAATAAAATCTATGATTATAAAATGACAAAACTATTTAAAAACCCCATTTTAAAGGGTTGGTGGGCTTTGCTTATTCTCTTCCTCCTTTTCGCTTCCTGTACGGGTACAAAACATTTGCCATTAGGCGAAAAACTTTATACCGGTGCAGAAATAAAACTGGAAACAATTGAAAAAGTGAAAAAAGGCAATGTCAAATCCATAATTGAAACTGCTGTGTGTCCAATACCAAATAAAAGCTATTTTGGTATGCGTCCACAATTGTGGTTATATATGGCTGCCGGACAAAAACCAAGTTCGAAATTTAAAAAGTGGCTTCAAAAAATTGGCGATGCTCCGGTATTGTTGAGTGCTGTAAAGCCTACGGCTACCACTGCCGTTATTGATGCAAAGTTGTTTAATATTGGTATTTTTAAAAGTATTACTGTATTTAAAGTAGTTGACAAAAAATATACTGCAAAAATTATTTATACCAGCATTATCCATAAACCTTATACACTGAAAAATCTGATGTATTCAATTTCAAAAGATAGTAGTCTGACTCAGAAAAATCAATTTATAAAAAGTGACAAAAAAACAAAAACAAACAAATCAAGAGTACAAATAATCAGCGATTTGATTATTTCTGATAAAGAAAATTCATTTATTAAAACCGGTGAAGATTATCAACTCGAAGTTCTAAAAAATGAACGGATTCGTATCGATGCATTCTTGAAAAACAAAGGATATTTCTATTTTAGTCCCGATTATTTGCTTTTTAAAGCCGATACTTCAACCATCAATCGGACAATATCATTTAGGCTTACACTCAAAGACAGTATACCCGAAAGTGCCCTAACAGTTTATCATATTCGCAATGTATTTATCGATCAAAATTATTCTTTGCGTGAGGTACTTGTCGATAGTATTAAAGACACCATACAATTCCAGAATAATGTGTTCATGGGCAAAAAATCGAAAATGAAAATTAGCCCCACGGTGATTTTACGTTCTGTTTATCTGAAGAAAAATGAAATTTATACAAGGGAAAATCACAACATTACCTTAAACCGATTGATGTCGATGGGTAGTTTTAAATTTGTTCAGGTAAAATTTTCGGAAAGCGAAACTACGGCAATTGGATTTTTGGATGCAACCATATTGTTGACACCGATGCCAAAATACACTTTCAGAGCAGAACTCGATTTGGTTTCAAAATCAAACAATTACACAGGTCCACGTATGAATTTGAATATGCTGAACAGAAATGCTTTTAGAGGATCCGAATTGCTTAGTTTAAATATGGCTGGATCGTTTGAGGCACAATTGAGTGGAGAAAATAAGAATTTATTTTCTAATTCGTGGAATCCTCAATTGGAGTTGACTTTTCCGCGTTTTTTAGTACCATTTAAAATTCAACCTTCGAATAGTATCTATATTCCCAAAACACAATTTGCACTTTCGTACAATTATTTGAAAAGAGTGGATTATTTCGATATGCGCACTTTCCAGTTTATATATGGATTTAAGTGGAAAAACAATTTGAAAAATGAGCATGAGCTTAATCCTGTAAATATAAGTTATACTTCAATTGGAAGTCAAACACCTGCATTCACTGCGCTTTTGGAAGCAAATCCATTTCTTAAAAAAAGCTATGAAGAGCAATTTATTGCCGGTGGCAGTTATTCGTATACTTATAATGAGCAAGTTATTCAGGGAAAAAAAATGCAGTATTACTTTCACACCACTGCCGAAACTGCAGGAAATTTATTTTCTCTGGCAGAAATTATTATTGGAGAAAAACCTTCGGCATCTAAACCTTCAAAAATTGTTGGTTCAGTTTATTCACAATTTGCCAAATTGAGCATCGATGGGCGTGCTTACTATAATTTCAGTATTGATAATAAACTTGCCATGCGGTTTTTTGCCGGTGTGGTCAAGCCATTCGGAAACTCATCTGTATTGCCATATAGCAAACAATTTTTTAGTGGTGGACCAAACAGTATTCGCGGCTTTCAGATCAATTCAGTCGGACCCGGAACATATCAACAAACGGCTGCTAATACAGGTTTTTTGCAACTTGGCGGAGATATAAAACTGGAAATGAACGCAGAATATCGTTTTGGCATTTATCCTTTTGTGAAAGGAGCATTATTTGTGGATGCCGGAAATGAATGGTTACATAAATCAAATCCGGCGAATATAGGAAGTCCTTTTGCTTTCAATAGTTTTTTGAATGAACTGGCTGTGGGAACAGGATTTGGTTTACGGGTTGATGTTTCATTTTTTGTGTTGCGTTTCGATTTGGCTATGCCATTGCGTAAACCGTGGTTACCCTATAATCAACGTTGGGTGCTGAAACAGATTGATTTTACAAGCCCAACCTGGCGAAGTCAAAACTTGATATTGAATATTGCGATTGGTTATCCATTTTAATTTGTTAAAAAATGAAAGAATTTAATTCAGTAGAAGGTGAAAAATTGAAAAAATTCATCAAACTATATCAAGATTAATTTTCTATACCATTGAAAAAGAATTATTTAACACTAAATTAAGAATTTTAGCTTCAAAAAAATTATTCTATTCACAGCCCAAATAAAATTTTAAATTGTTTAAATCTCATACCACAGTAATATATTATCAAATGTGTGAATTATGTAACTTATTTCCAAAGTTTTGTAACCATTTCGCAACAAAGTACCGTATCTTTACCAACATATTTCTTTTAAAACCACTATTTTGAAATTATACATCAAATACATGGTCAGCACCCGATGCAAGATGGCTGTGAAAGAAGAGTTGAAAAAACTCGGACTTCACTTCATTGTTGTAGAATTAGGTGAAGTAGACATTATGGAAAACATCACCCAGGAACAGCGGACAGAACTTAAACTTGGGCTCATCGATTCGGGTCTTGAATTGATGGATGATAAACGCACCGTATTGATAGAAAGAATTAAAAATACGATTATTGAGATGGTACATCATTCTGATGTAGTAATCAAAACTAACTTTTCCGATTATCTGAGCCAAAAACTCAATCACGACTACACCTATTTGGCAAATTTATTTTCCGAAATTCAGGGAATTACTATCGAACATTTTATCATAAATCACAAAATTGAAAGGATTAAAGAATTAATAATTTACGATGAATTAAATATTACAGAAATTGCTTGGAAAATGAATTACAGTAGCGTGGCACATCTTTCCAATCAGTTTAAAAAAGTGACAGGACTTTCGCCTTCACATTTTAAACAGTTGAAAATTAAACGCAGAAGTCAGATTGAAGATATTTAGACCCCTAAATCACCAGAAGGGAACTTAAAATATGGAAAGAACTAAAACGCATGAATCGTTATATATTAGAAGCTTAATAGAAGCCAGTTTGGACCCTTTGGTTACCATCGATTTGAATGGCAAAATTACAGATATGAATCAGGCAAAGGTAAATATTACCGGTGTTGAGCGTATTAAACTGATTGGAACTAATTTCTACGATTATTTTACTGAACCCGAAAAGGCAAAGAAGGTCTATGAGGAAGTATTTGAAAAAGGTTCAGTAAAAGATTGTCCGTTGACATTTCATCAAGTAAACAATATATTAACTGATGTACTTTTCAATGGTTCGGTGTATAAGGATAGTAAAAACAAAGTTGTTGGAGCGGTGCTGGTTGCAAGGAATATTAAAGAACAAAAATGGGCACAGGAATTGCGGATAGCCAACAAAGAACTGGCTTTTCAGAACGATGAGAAAGAAAAGCGTGCTGCCGAATTGATTATTGCCAACAAAGAACTGATTTTTCAGAACAATGAAAAAGAAAAACGGGCTGCTGAACTGATAATTGCAAATAAAGAACTGATTTTTCAGAACAACGAAAAAGAAAAACGGGCAGCCGAACTGATAATCGCAAATAATGAACTACTGTTTCAAAACATAGAAAAAGAAAAACGGGCTGCTGAACTGATAATTGCAAATAATGAACTTTTGTTTCAAAACAACGAAAAAGAGAAACGTGCCAATGAATTAAGTATAGCAAATATTGAACTGGCTTTTCAGAATGATGAAAAAGAAAAGCGTGCAGATGAACTTAGTATTGCAAATGTAGAACTTATCTATCAGAAAGGTGAAAAAAGGAAACGGGCGGCCGAATTAATTATTGCCGACAAAGAGCTTGAAATCCAAACCGAAGAAAAAGAAAAACGGAAGACAGAAAATAAAGAGCTCGAAGAGTTGAGTAATTCTTTGAAATTAGCTTCGGAATATGCCCGGAGTTTAATTGAAGCCAGTCACGATCCTTTGTTCACTATCAACCTGAGTGGTAAAATTACCGATATGAACAATGCGTCGCTAAAAATTACCGGAATCTCCCGCGAAAAACTGAAAGGAAGTGATTTTTTTAATTATTTTACCCAACCTCAAAAAGCCCGTGAAGTATATAAGGCTGTTTTTGCCAATGGATTTGTGGTGGATTACCCGCTAACAATTAAAGATGGAAAACTAACTGATGTATTGTTTAACGGGTCAGTATATAAAGATGCAAATGGAAATGTATGCGGTGTAGTAGTTGTTGCACGCGATATTACTGAACAAAAGAAAATAGAAACGCAACTGAATGAAGCAATTGTATTTGCCGAAATGGCTACCGAAATAGCCGAAGTAGCCAAAGCAAAGGCAGAAAGTTCAATGCATACAGCCGAAAATGCTGTAAAAGCCAAACAGCAGTTTTTGTCGAACATGAGTCACGAAATCCGTACCCCAATGAATGCAATTATTGGATTTACAAAAGTTCTGTTGAAAACTGAATTATCGGCAAAACAAAGAGAATACCTCACTGCTATAAAGTTGAGTGGCGATGCGTTGATTGTTTTGATAAACGACATTCTTGACCTAGCTAAAGTCGATGCCGGAAAAATGGTTTTTGAACAGACACCTTTTAAAATGTCAATGTCTATTTCGGCAATGCTACATTTGTTTGAAACAAAAATTCAGGAAAAAAACATCGAATTAGTCAAACTATACGATAATCGGATACCCACTGTTTTGGTGGGCGATCCGGTTCGGTTGCACCAGATTATTTTAAACCTGTTGAGTAATGCGGTAAAATTCACTTCTCATGGAAAAATTACAGTCAGCGTTCAACTAGTTTCGGAAAACGATGAAAGAGTTGCGATCGAATTTTCGGTAAAAGACACCGGTATAGGTATTCCAGATTCTAAAATTGATAAAATCTTTGAAAACTTTCAGCAAGCATCGAGTGACACATCCAGATTGTATGGTGGTACTGGTCTGGGTCTTGCCATTGTTAAACAACTGGTTGAATCACAGAGTGGAACTATAAATGTGATTAGTAAGATAAATGAAGGTTCTAGTTTTAGTTTTGTTCTTAATTTTTTGAAAACAACCAAAGAAGCTGAAATAGAAGCTGAACTAGAAGAACCTGAAATTGATAACAGCAATATAAAGGTACTCGTGGTAGAAGATATACCACTCAATCAGTTATTGATGAAAACCTTGCTGGATGATTATGGTTTTAAACGCGATATGGCTTCAAACGGACGAATTGCCATTGAAAAATTAGAAAATAATTCGTTTGATATAATTTTAATGGATTTGCAAATGCCCGAAATGAATGGATTTGAAGCAACCGATTATATTCGAAATATTATGAAATCGGACATTCCGATTATTGCATTGACAGCCGATGTAACCACTGTAGATTTGGCAAAATGCCGAGCTATAGGGATGAACGATTATATTGCCAAACCGGTTGATGAACGAATTTTGTACAGTAAAATTATTGGACTTGCCAAGCGACCTGTTTTGGAAAAGGTTATTGAACAAAATGCCATAATAATTGATGAAATAATAAAAAAAAAATGCATTGATTTGAATTATTTAAGTCAACGAACCAAATCGAACCCTGCACTGATGCTGGAAATGATTTCACTTTATCTGGAGCAAACGCCACCACTTATCTGTGCCATGAAAAAGAGTTTGCTGGATAAAGACTGGACAGGACTACATGCGACGGTTCATAAAATGATTCCTTCGTTTGCCATTATGGGAATTAGTGCCGACTTTGAAAATATGGCCAGAAAAGTACAGGAATATGCCTCTACGCAACAACAATCGGGCGGTATTCAGGATATGGTATTGCAACTTGGTAACATTTGTACACAGGCTTGTGACGAATTAGAAATTGAATATAACAGAATTAAAAACGACAAAAAATGAAAAAAGATAAAATTAAAATATTTTTGGTAGATGATGATGTTGTTTTTCTTAAATTATTAGAAATCGAATTTTTGGAATATGCTGATTTTATAATCGAAACCTTTGCAAGCGGTGAATTATGTCTCGATTATATATCACACAATCCGGATATAATTGTATTGGATTATTATTTGGATGGTGTTAATCCTGCCGCCATGAATGGAATAGATACATTGGATAAAATAAAAGCATTAAACCCTGATATTCCGGTGATTATGTTATCGTCGCAGGATAAAATTGACGTGGCAATAGAATGTATGCATCACAAAGCTTATGATTATGTGATGAAAAGCGAAACTGCATTCCTACGTCTGCAGAAGATAATTTCCAATATTATAAAGTACACTAAAATTGAAAAGGAGTTGAACTGGTATATGGATAAAATGTAAAAAAGAATTTACGATATACAATTGAATGCGTAGTTTGTCTTATTTTTGACAAACTACGCATTTCATGTCTTGTCCTAAAATATGGCTACAGGTTAAACAATGATTTTAGTTATTTTGAAATACCATATTTGGTGTTTTAAAATGTAAAGATAAATGAATTCTTTTATTGTTATAAATTTCAATAGCATTTTTTGTAGCTTTTTGGGCATATTCCATATTAAAGAAGATTTGATCCAGAAAAAATTCGTCCTTTAATATGCCATTAACTCTTTCCTGTTTTGGCAACTGGGACACCCAAATTAGAACCCAAATAATTTAGCCAGATTTTTTTGCTCCTCATTTAATATTAGCACCTTTGTCATCGGTTAATTGGTAATTGGTGTTCTGACAGTAACCGAATAGATTGTTTTTGCAATTTCAATAGCTTTCTCAGGGCTAAGAGTTGATTTTCTTATTCTCAATTTTCTATCCAACTCTTTGTATACCTTGCATGCCGTAAATGCAATGCATATATGTGCTTCAATTGGCCTTTAAGTCTGTGAAAAATAGGACTGTTGCGTAAATCATGTTTTGAGATTCTAAATGCTTTCTCAATCTTCCATAAATGTCCGTAGATCTCAAAGACTTCCATTTTAGATAATTTAGTATTGGTCATGTATCCTTTCAAACCATCCCACTGGCTATCTTGATCAAACTTGTCAGTATCAATTGAAACAGATATTTCTCCTTCAAACTTCAAATACTTGTTGTAACCTCGGTTATTAATGTTTGACTTGGTCAATTTACCGGATTGTATTTGTTTTTCTAACTTTTTCAAACCTCTTTCCCTGTTTGATTTGTCCTTTATTGCTCTGGAATCGGAATAACTTACAATTAAGCGGGTATTTTCATCCTTTTCTATCATTGAACTTTCTCCATTTTTTAACCCCAATGAAAGTATTTGCTGTTTAATAGACTGCTTCTCACTTTTTATTCTTGCACCTAAAATATATTCATAGCTTTTGCTTTGAAGCTGGCTAATATTATCGGCTGAAAGTAAGCCGGAATCAGCTATAATAACAATCTTTTGTATCTTGTATTTGGTCTTAAAAGCTTCAATAATCGGCAACATTGTATGACTTTCAAATTTTTTTCCATCAAATATCTCGTAAGCCAAAGGATAGCCATCGATACTAACAAATAAACCTAAGACTATTTGGGGATTTTGATGTCTCCTTTCTTTTGAAAAGCCAGTCTTCCTTAATTCATCTTCTCGCTCAATCTCAAAATATAAAGTGGTTACATCGTAGAATAGAATGCTTATTTCACCCTAAAGAATTTGTAATGTGTGCTGATAACTGATTTGTTGAACCACTAGCTTTTGAGTGGTGTGTAACTTGTCCAGATAACGATAAAACTCCTGCACATCAATATCTAAGGAGTGGTAACGCAAAAGATAATCGGTGGTTTTCAGTTTGCTTACGGGATAACAAAGACGGGAAATGACCAGAATCTTAAACAAATCATCAGCAATCTTATTAAACCCGATATCATCAAACAGTTTTCCTAACAATAAATCGGAACCTGATACGCTTATCCGGTCAATATTATCTAAAAACTGTGAGGTTTGCTCTCTTTCATTTGTAAAATCAAACTCAAATAAACCTGTATACGACTTTATCCAATTATTTCCCTTTTGATAAAGGTGTTCTATCTCTAAAATATCGGACGAACTTCCGATTGTTTTTAGAACTTTATACTTCGAGTGACTTTTATCAATAACTTGAACACTTATCACTCCGCTTTTATTCTTCTTCTTTCGCACAAACATGTTGGCAAAAATAGGAAAAATATAGCTGGGACACCCAAATTTTGAAATCTTAGATTGTAAAATATTGATTTACTACAGTTGAATCACATTAACTTTTATTATGTTCAAAACAGGAGAATTTTATAATCATTTGATGAATTAGCCAACCTTCTAACACTCATCAAAGCAATTGACGAATATTTTATCAGACGAAACTTAACTTTTTAGTTAATTAGAATTTATTAAAATTCACAAAAAAGCCTTTTTGAACTAAATTTCAAGCGCATTTTTATTTTATTCTTTTGCCTACAATTGGGTATCTTGCTTGAATTTCTCTTTTTCTTTTAAATACTGATTGTTGAAACAGTTCAAATTCAACTGACTCAGGATGAAGTGGTCGATGTAACAAATCATTCTTAAATTGTTCGTATTCCATATTCATACGTATTGTTACTTCATCAAAATATGTCTCTGAAAATCGACTCCAGATATAATTAATAGCCACATCGGAGGGATGTTGCATATCGGCAGCATAGAAACGATAATCGCGCAACTCGTCCATCTGAATTTCGTAAGCAGGAAAATAATCAACTTGCGGAAATTTCTGTTGAAGTGCTTCGATAGCCATTAATAAAGTGCTTTTACTAATATTATTTTCATGTGCTCCATCTTTCCAATGACGAATTGGACTTACACTGAATATTAACCTAATATTGGGTTTTTTAATTGTTAATTTTGTTATTAGTACTGAATATGCTGCCAAAATTTCATCAACTGTCAATCTACGTCGGTTAAACAAGCTAGCAGGGAGTTTATGGCAATTTGAGACTACACTCCCACTTTTCTTCTCTTCGAAAACCCAAGCAGTACCAAATGTAATTAGTAAAAAATCTGTTTTATTTAAAAATTCAGATGCACTTTCAATTCGGCTGTTTATATTGGACAAACAATTTTCTTTGTTAATATCTGAAAATTGACTACTGTGCGAAAAGCTTTGCCATAGACCCTTGTTTTCAAAAATATTATCTTGTGTAAATTCTTTATTATCAAGCAATAATTGAATACTTTTGACTATAGAATCTGGATTGTAGAGTATTCCAAATGGATTTACATCAACCTCAAATAATGCCTCATTGAGTTTTTTTCCAATATTTTCTGCAAAACATGAGCCCAAAGTCATTAGGCAATACTGATGTGTAATTTTAGGTATTGACAAAGGAATTTTAACAATGGTTCTAAACATGTTGTATTTGGATAATTCAGAATTAATGAGAGCGAAATTCTTAATTATAAATGGAAATTTCAATTGATGTACTCAAATTAAACTTTAGTGCAACATGAAATTTAGTTTATAATGTTCAAAACACACAGGAGGTTTTAATTACATGTTTAGTGTTATACAAAAATAGAAATTGGGGGTTTGGTTTAATTTAAACTAATTTGCTTATCCATTGCGGTCAAGTTATTTAGATAATAATTTGAGATTTAATTAATTAATTCAATCGCTTATCTAGTTGATTTGTAAAACTTTACCAAATTCATTTTAGTGAAGTGGTTATGCCGTTAAACTAATTTAAATAACTCTCTATCCTGTAATTAATTCTTTAAAATTGATTGATCTACTTCAATTATAAAACCAGTTATGCTCTTATTTGCCATTGCTGTTTTTGCTGCAACTTTAGTTGAGTATTTACCAGTAACAAATTTATATTGTCCATCCTTTTCGAAATAAAAAACCTCATCACTTAAATTGAATCTTTTCTTAATAGAAACCGGATCCACAAAGTTTTTCATTGATGTTAATTGAATTGTAAAAATCTTTATCTTTTCATTGTGTGTAGCAACATTTCCAACAGGAACAATAGCTTTCTCAACAAGTGGTACTACAGCTTCTTTTTTCTGTTCAGCTTCAATAACAAATCCTGAAACACCTAGCTTTGACATAGCAGCTTTAGCTTCCTCTTTATTTGCATACTTACCTGTAACATATTTATACATCCCATCCTTCTCGAAAAACCATACATCCTGAATTAAATTAAATCTTTTTTTAATGGTAACAGGATCGGTAAATGACTTAATTGAAGTAAGTTGTATTGTGTATATCTTTCCATTTAAGTTTAGAACAGGAGCTTTTTCTACTGGTACTTGTACTTTTTCTTCTGATGTAACTGCTTTTTCAATAGGTTTTTCTTTTACCAACGATGGGTCTACCGCAACAATTAAACCTGCTAATGCCATTTTTAATTTAGCTTCTCTTGCCAACTCTTCTGTTGGGTATTTTCCTGTAACATATTTATATAATCCATCGCGTTGGAAAAACCATACATCCGTACTTAGCTTTAAGTTTTTTTTTATTATTTCAGGTTCGGAATATAATTTTGTCGAAGCAACTTGGATGGCATACACAGTTCCACCTATGCTGGGTATTATATCATTAGAAACTGGTTTTTTTTCTGTTTCTATCGGAACAATCGGTTTTTCTATTGGATTTAATTCTGGTTTATTATTCACTATTGATGAGTCAATTGCAATAGCAAAACCTTTAATCCTTAGTTTTATCATGCTTGCTTTTGCAGCTTCCAATGTCATATACTTACCAATTACATACTTATGCATTCCATTGCTCTCAAAAGTCCAAACATCTGAGTTCAGTTTCAATTTATTTTTAATTGTAACAGGATCGGTATATGTTTTATTTGATGCCACCTGAATGGTGTAAATAGTACCTTTAGTATTCTGATTGACTGTATTTACAATAGGATCTTTTACAGTTTCGACTGGCATTTCAACTTTTTCAATTGGTTTTTCATTTACCATCGATAAGTCAACTGCAACAATTAAACCTGCTATTGACATTTTTAATTTGGCTTCTTCTGCTAATACTTTGGTAGTGTACTTTCCTGTAACATATTTATAAGAACCATCGCGTTTAAAAAACCAAACATCGGTATTTAACTTAAGGTTTTTCTTAATAATTTCGGGTTCGGAATATAATTTTGTCGAAGCAACTTGGATGGCATACACTGTTCCACTAGTGCTAGGAATAACATCTTTTGAAACCGCTTTTTGTTCTTTTTCTACCGGGAGTAATGGTTTTTCTGTTTGATTTAATTTTAGATTTTCATTTACTTTTGATAAGTCAACTGAAATAGCAAAACCTTTAATCCCTTGTTTTATCATGCTTGCTTTTGCAGCTTCCAATGTCATATACTTACCAATTACATACTTATGCATTCCATTGCTCTCAAAAGTCCAAACATCTGAGTTCAGTTTCAATTTATTTTTAACTGTAATTGGATCGGTATATGTTTTATTAGATGCTATCTGAATAGCATAAATTGTACCTTTAGAACTCCGTACTACTGCATTTTCAACAGGAACTTTTACTTTTTCGAAAGGTAAAATTGCTTTATCATTCGATATATTTTTAATTTTGGATTGGTCAATGGCAATAACAAACCCTGGAATTCCTAGTTCCTGTTTTACTGATTTTGCAGCTTCTTCAGTTGCAAACTTTCCTGTTACATATTTATAGATACTTTCACTTTCAAAAACCCATACATCAGTACTTAAATTCAGGCTATTTTTTAAAGAATTAGGATTAGAAAGTGTTTTATTAGATGCAACCTGTATGGCATATATCATTCCCTTGTTGTTAGCTAAACTAGATTTCTCACTTAATGGTAATCCTTTTGTTAAAGTCTCGCTTAAATTCGATTGGTCTACAGCTACAACAAATCCGTTAATGCCAAGTTGTATTTTGGCTGCCTTTGCTTCCACTTCTGTTAAATACTTACCTGTAGCATATTTAAATAATCCTTCACTTTCAAATACCCAAAGATCGGTATTTAATTTCAGATTTTTCATAATACTTGAAGGGTCGTTATAAAGCTTTGTTGAAGCCACCTGAATTGTATAAAAAGTCTGTTTATTACTTAATATAAAATCAATACTTTCCACAATATCACCTTCTACTAAAGTTCTAATAGTGAAATCTCTGCAAGATATATTAACTTTTAAATCAAGATTTTTTAATTGCAATGAATCGATACAAGCTCTGTATTCGCCTGGTTCAAGTCCCAAATAATAAATATATCCATCTGATTCGGAAAGTGTTTCAGCTACGAGTTTATTATTTTTTTTATTATAAAATTTTACTAAAATTCTACCAATACCTTTCAATGCATTATCTGAATTCATATAGGTCATGCCACTTACTTCGCCAACGGTAACAATTGGTATCTCAATTTTTTTAAATTGATTTGGGTCTATTAAAACTTCGTAAACCTTCTTTTTAAATCGCCAGGAAATGTTATCTAAATCATTATCCTTAAATACTATCATGTATTTGTTAAAAGCATTGAGATTTGGAATTCTTACAATCGAATCATTTTCACTATATACAGCATTACCACCACCAATAACATTTACATTTGTCAATTTTATCATACTTTCACCCTTATCATAAATTCCATTGTTATTCAAATCGAAAAATGGATAAATCAGAATACCACCTTTACCTATTGAAGAGTTATTATTTACAAATACCTTTTTGTTTCCAGCTTTAAATGCCAAACTACCTTGTGCATTTTCAGAAGTTGATACATTTCCATGACTATAAGATGTAGAAATACTGGTTCGGGCAAATGGCAAATCATATTTAAAATTTAAACTAAAGTAGTTATCCCGATATGCAACATTTCTTTCGTAAACAGCTAAAATATAACCTTTTGAAATTCTTTTCTGTATCTCCGCTCTATAAGAAATAAAATTTCCTTCAGTAATATTAAATCGAGCTGATGGGCGGATTGTATATCCATTATCAAATCGGTAAGATAAAGCTAAATCGGTAGTAATAAAGGGAGACTTCTGATCAATCCAATTGAGCTGTACTACCGAATTTGCACTAAATTGATTATAAAATCCTGAGATATTTAGCGATGATTGACTATAGTTAAATGTTTTATACAGACGTTGTTCGTAATCTAATCTGGCGAAACCGTTTATATTTTTTATTTTTATTGGCATCGATATCTTTGCCTTTCGTTCTTCGAGTGCATTGAAGCGTGTTGCAAGCTGACCTTCAACAAATTTAGTATAATCAATTTCGATTAACGCATCACGTGTAAAATAATAGTTCAATAAACCCATGGTTTTAACACCATGAGCATATTCTGCATTTAAAATTAATTTACTAAATGGCTGAGCCGTAAATTTTGCAAATGGAATCATCTCGCCATTGGGTATTGAAGATAAATACTCCATACCGCCACCTAATGTTAAAAACCTATTTACACCATAATTAAATTCAGCTCTTCCTAAACGACTTAAACTACTATCCTGAACAATACCTGCCGATAGTCCATATTCAAATTCGCGAGCAGGCATGATTGTATAAGGAATATTCATGATGCGTTCTTCTGAACGCTCTTCGCCCGATGGTCCATAAAATTTCAATTTCAATTGGGTGTAACCATATACATTTGGTACTTTAAAAACATATAAACCCGATGCATCTGATTTGGTGTAATCTATCAAAACATTATTAATATAGAGTTCAACTATCCAATTAGGTTCGGTAAAATCATTAATGGTATAATATCCTTTTCCTTTACGAACAGTAGTTGGAGTATTTCTGATTACAGCACCTATTATCTGTTCATTTATAAATGAAATTGATTGATTATATATTTTACCAACTTGTGCCTGTTTAATTATTTTATTATCATTATCAACCCAGCGCCAAATATAATTTAAATTCTTCCCATTAAAAGTTTGTCTATCGTAATAATTTAATGTTAAATCTGCTTCACCATAAAGTAGTTCTGTTCCAATACCAATACTAAAACGATTGTCTGTTGATTCCTTCCAGGATTGATTTGAACCTATTGACCAATCCATAGTTCCCATATTAAATAAATGATATTTTCTTCCTACCAATGTGTCAGCATGTAATTCACCTTTTAACTTTGATATATTACTTTGTATTTTTTCTAGACGCTGAAGTTTAATAATTGGTAATTCAAAATTTGATTTTAAATTAATTGTTAATGCTCTGAAATTGAAATTCATCGATAATCCAAATGCATCGGCAAATAGCGATGATTCCATATAAATTCTCCCCGATTCTTTTAAAAGTCCATTTTGGGTATTTATCAATTTAGAGCCAATTTGTATTTGTTTGTTATCATAATCTATTGTATAGGTCTGGTTTTCGGTGTCAATAAATCCAGTAAAACTATTTCCATTTCTTGCAGTAATACAAGGAATTTTAAGTGTTTGAAACAGCCCTTCAATATTTACATAAAGCAAATTATTATTGGTGTATATTATATCAGTATAAAAATTATTAATTCCCTCAACTGTAACTTGTACTGGAGTTTCATCATATAACATCGAAGCTGCTTCTTTACTATCAATAGGAATTTTATCGGCTTTTGCTTCAAACTGTAATGAACTTATAAAAATTATCAATAATAAAAGAAATTTAAACGCATCATTAATCTTGAAATGCAAAATTTGCATACCAAGTTCATATCCTTTTATTTTTATATTATTATTTAAATATTCCATTCGTTATTCTTGATTGAAAGTAATATTGAAACTGCCGGTATAAGTACCTGGTATAGTTGCTGGTGGTATTTGAAGTGTACCTCCCACCCTTATTGTAGTAACACTATTGCAATCTCCCATTGTTTGAAATGTCACACCAATTGCTCCATATTCGGTCGGTCCAATATCGAGTGTAAGCTGTCCACCATTACTGCCGTTTAAAATGACTGTAGGAACTGGCGAGATATTCACATTTCGTCCCTGACAAAGTTTAATTTCAAAAATTGCTGGTTGTGCTGCTGGCGATATAGATAATAATGTAATACTACCTGTGGAACTTTTACTGCCATCGTAACCCACTGTAACAGTTCCGCCGGTTGGTCCAGCTGAAAGGGTACCAAAATGAATTGATTGAGTAGCCGACACAGTTATTGTTCGTTGGGGTAAACCTGGTTGACCGTATGAATAGTTCACACAAACGAATAAAACTAATGTTGTAAACAGTAATTTTAAAATATTTATTTTGTTGCTGAACTTTTTCATAATGTGTTAGTTCTAATTTAATTTTCAATCATTTACAATTCCTGATTTACAGGTGTAATTACACAAATTTTTATTTTAATTCTAATTCCGCCTCAGCGTACATAACTGTTTTCTTATCATCATTACTGGAATATTTTACTTTTAATTTTCCCTCTGTTAATGGTTTTCCTGTTATGTTTTTCAATTTAATTGTAATATTTCGTTTGTCAATGCATGTATAAACTCCCACCCCATTTAATATTCCAATAACATAAGATAAACCTTGCAAAGGAATAAATTCTACAATAAGATTACCATAAATTGAAATGTTACCAATTCGATTTATTGTAAGTTTTAGGTTTTGTGTAGAATCATTTATAGATTCTAATTTTAAATCGCTAAGTATAGCACTCACATTTACAACTCCAGAACGAATAATAATTGGTATACTAATTCCAAATATTGGTATTAATTGAACACTTAACATAGTTGAATCATTGGCAGATCCTTTCATACCAAGAGGATTATCGGTTTTTTCTGATCTAAAATAAAGATGTGAACGGTATTCACCTGATTTCATATCGTTCTTTCTACGACATTGTAACATGATAACCTGTGGCTCACCGGGTGCCAACGTTACCCTACGAGGAAATATCCGCAAGTAAGTGTCAGCAAACATTTGTCCTGAATCCGCCTTTTCTACATTCACAAAACTACCATCTTCTTTCATATTTCTTTGTACAAATGATATTGAATAGGATGTAGTGTCTTTACCCATATTTACTAAACTAAGCTCTTCTTTTTGTTTATTACCTTCAAAAACTACCCGGTTAGGTGTAATTAATAAATCTCCTTGAGCAAAAGATGAAAAGTTTAACCCAAAAATGACAATAAACATAATTAATAATATCCTATGCATAGTTTTGTATTTATATAAATTGAAATAAAATGATTAGAAGAAATTAAAGAAGAATATATAAAAATCAGAAAGTCCAAAAGTTGGACTTTCTGATTTTTCACATAACATTAATTATAATCTACAGTTACATTAAAAGTACCTGAATAAACTCCTGAAGCTTGAGTTGCAGCAACAGCTAAAGTACCACCAACGGTAAAATTATCTGCACCAAGAGCACTTAATGTACCAATTAGTCCATCAGCTCCTGTTGAAGCACATCTTGCTACCAAAGTACCAATTGTCATTGTTTCAATGTTCCCAGCTCTTGTTACTGTAATTGAAGCAGGTAATACAATAGCATAAGTTGTATTTAATGTTCCAGTAACATTATAAGCAGCATTAGTTGATAAAGGAGCTACAACAGAAAGTGCAACACCACCTACAACTGAACGAACATTTGAAGTAGAAAGTGCCACAGAACCACCGGCTCCAGCCAATGCATTGATAGTACCAAAATGCATAACAGAAGTTTGAGTAAGAACCATTGGAACAATAAGTTTTGCACCTACGGTTGTACCTGTAACAGTTGATGATGTTTGAGCCATTAAATTGCTAGTTAAACCTACCATCAAAATGATAGCTACTAAAATAATCTTTTTCATTTTTTTGTATATTTAATTATGATTAATAAAAAATTTATTTAATGCATATTTACAATGTCATCCATTATCTGATAATAGAAAACAAAGCGGGTTGCTATGCAGCTTGCCTGGGTTTAATTTTTCTCTATTTCTGTTTCTTTGTTAATTAATTTTTAATTGTTTAAACTTCATATTATTTACATCGCTAATTGTTTTTATTGTAATAATTCAAAATAAATACAACTAAATTTTTTACTTAAAATGTAATAAAGTTATATTTAATGTGCATTTAATCAACCTATTGTAATTAATTTATTTCTCAATAACTATCAAATAATTATTGAAATCGAAAACGTAAATTTATTTGTAATTATAATTAATTTTTCTACAAATACTACCCAGCTCATTTTTTAGTTTTATAATAAGTATTTGGGATTTAATGTCAATATTTATCTTGTGTTGAATTTCTCCTTGTAAAGTTTTTTGATAAAATAATCGTCCCATCGCATCGTAAACATAAGTTTCAGTTTCTTTACCAATAAGTGTTAAGTCAATTATAATTTGATTTCCATCATTAAAAATTCTGGCAGGAAGTTCCCTAATATTTGTTTGATTTTCGCTAGTTCCAAAATGCAAAACAAAACGATTTGAATCATCTGATTTTGAAGCGGTGAAGTTGTATGATTTTGAGATTTTCAAATCCTGAATATAATGTATCTTGCAATCTTCTAGCATTATAACTTCAAAATTATTCACATCGAAATTACAATCAATTGTGTATTTCCCATCTACACCCGGAATGAACATCAGTGGTATATTGGGATTCTCAGTTGTATTTGTAAAGTTAAGCACTGAAAATAAGTTTGAATTTGATGGCATATACAAACTAGGGGCTGACAATTTATTGCTAAATAGTTTCATCGCTACATTTTCGTTTTCATCATAACCAAAACCTAGTTTAACCTCATCAGAGCCATTACCAGAATCCGAATTAACACAAAGTTTGATTTTATTATCCACAAATTTCTGAGATTTTAACCAATCTGTAGCACCATCCGAATATCGTACACTATTATTCATTGCCAAATTACCTGATGTAGATGCTTGTACAAAGTAACCTTGCATGGGTGCAATATATCTTGATACTGAAAGTGTTCCAACATCACCTGCATCGGCGGAGTTATAAACGCCATAATTATTGGCGGTAGGATTCCAAATCCACACATTATAACCCCCACCGGTGATTACTAAATTTGAACGAGACCATCCCGAAGCCGATTTCCAGTCAATTGAAGAAGCATAGGGATTGCTAACCAGATTGAAACCAATCAAACTTGGATTAGTACCAGCGGCAGTTATACCATATGTGATAGTACCATTATTAAGATTTCCTACAAACTCTTTAACAGGATTGGTAGCTTGAACAGAATATAAATATCCACGACCCGGAACAAAATCAGTTCCGGGGTGTACAGTATTCCAATTTATAGTTGATGTAATATTGTGTTTAAAAATCCAACAACTGGTTGGTTCGTTCCACACATACAAATCATAACCTGTTCCATTGCCATAGGTACCTGTAGGTATCCAAGTTCCGCTAATAGCTTGAGCTGTCACCGGTGAAGAAAGGAAATGCCATGCTTCGGTACTACCACCACTGATACAACGTTGCACAGTTGCAGGAACACTATTGGTATTATGCATTAACGAGGCTGTTCCAGTAGGGTCTGATTGCAAAACAAAACCTGTAACTCCGGCATTATTGGTAAGAACACCGTTCACTGCAAATTTATTCCCAGGTGCAATTTGGAATTTCATCCCATTATTGATAGAAAAATCGTGTGTAACTGTTGTTAAATTGCTATTTGTGAGTGTAACTCCTGCAATATTATCAATTGTTAAATCATATAATCTGTCATTAAGATATCCATTACCAATAGTTTGAGCAGAAGTTCCACCATATATTACCAAAGGTGAATTGGTAGTTGCATCCAACCGCCCAGAAGTTGTGGTTAATGAATTCAACAAACGTAAAGTTCCGTTCAAGATTACATTGTTTGAATTATTAATAGTTAAATTATAAACTTCATTATTCAAAAATGTTCCGCTCGAAATCGATTGAGCTACATTACCAGCAAATTCTACAGTAGAATTTGATTCCGAAGCATCAATTTGTCCTAGATTAAATAGAGACAAAGATCCTTTTATTGTTAACTTGAACCCATTTACAATAAACTTGTCTGTAGCCTGATTGATAACTATAGTACCAATAGTTCTGTCCATATCCAAAGTACAAGATCGATCGGGATTATCGGCAAATAATAAACTTGAACCACTTGCAGGCACTGCATTATTCGACCAATTTAATGGATCATTAAAATCTGAACTTACAGATCCTACCCAAAATTGGTTTCTTTCAATCGCTCCTATGGTGGGAGTTGTTAATCTTGTAATTCCTTGAATATCAAGAATTGGTCCTAATCCTGAAAGTCCAAATAATGATACTGTAGGCATATAGTCAGTAATTGTTGTACTGCCGGCTATCATCAAACCCGGATTTGTATTTAAACTATTGAAGTCTCCACCCGTAGCTGATTTCCACGAAAGATCCAATGCAGAATGATTTAAGCCTGCAATTTTACCAAGTATTCCACCTGATGCAACAAAATAATCATTGTAATTGATGGTTATACCTGAAGATCCTGCCAAATTAATAGCATAATGTTTTCCAGTAATTCCACCTGTTCTTGCATTATACAAAATGTTATTCCGATAATCTCTTGTTGAAGTATTTAAGAGTTCAAATAAAGCAAATGTGGACGTCGTGACTATAGGATTTAAACTTCCTCCAACATAAACTGTATTATAATAAATCTTGTTATTATTACCAGCACCACACTGATTATTAATACCATAAATAGTGATGCCGTTTGTAACACTTTCGCCAATATTAACAATGTTATTATAAATAGTAGAAGCCCCCGTATTGGTCAAAATACCCATAATTGCACTTTCAGTATTCGAAGTTAAAAGTATTAAACTGTGAATAAAATTGTCTGAAATATCATTTGTTCCTGTTGTTGATCCACCAAAATAAATTCCATACACATCAACCTTTTTTGTTGTGTTGGTATTTGATAAATTATAAATTGTATTACCTTTTATTGTTTGAGCTAAACTTGAAGTACTGGCATCAGCAATACCTATAACTGAAGCTGAATTATTATTAAACTCTTGACCACTTGCAGAACTAATATCTCGAATTATATTGTTTTGTATTGTATTTGCACCAAAAATAATATCTATCCCTCTTGTTCTGGAACTGCTATTTCCACCTGAATATGCATTGTATAAATTTGCAATCGTATTGTTAGAAATTGTATTATTTCCTGTCCCATTGCTCATAATTCCTGTAACTATCTGTCCAACAGCACTAGTTGATGAGGAACTAGCTTGAATACTATTAATCCTTGTGGTACTTCCAATCACATTATTACTAACAGTAAAGTTTCCTCCATTATTAGATTTATAAATGCAAATAATACTGTGAGAATATAAAGCTGAACCTATTGTAGTAACAGAACCTATTCTATTTTTCTGAATATCCACAGTGGAACCGCTCGCTGAATAAATACCATAAGAAGTTGCATCTATGTTTGAATTGGTAAGGCTAACAGAATTATTTGTATTAGTTTCCCCAATATTATTACCGGTTATTGTACCGATATTGACAGCTCCATTAATCACATTAATACCATACCAGGGAGTAGCTGAAGTAGAGGCAATGTTTATGTTTTTAATTGTATTATTTTGTATTGAAGAAGCCGTGGCAGATCCTCCTTTGAAGTATATTGAATGAAAAGTAAACGTCACAGGAGCATTTACAGAAAAAGCAACACCTGCACACAAAGCAGCCGTCCCACCTATATAATTATCATTTATAATAAAGTTATTGCCTAAATCACTATTGCTATTATTATTAATACTAATAGCATAATAATTTGTAGATGTTACAGTAGGTACTAAAGATGTCGTTTCGTAAAAACTATTTCCAGTAATAGTGTAGTTAGTTGAGTTAGATTCAATATCTATTCCACAGGAAAAGTTTACATCTGTTCTGAAAATATCAAATATATTGTTATTACTAATAATATTTCCAGTATTTGGTATTGAAGCTGTACCTTGTGAAAATATTGCATTGGTGGGTCTAGTTCCGGAATTTGTAATATAGCAATGGTCAATTGTATTATTGTTGTTACCGGTGATTCCATCACCAGTAATAAAGCTTATTACAGCACCAGTTGATCCTGTTGAAGCTCCTTTGATGGTACAGTATTTTATAGTATTATTTAAAGCTCCATTTTGAAATAAAACAGCTCTTGGAAATGTGTTGGATGTATTTGTATTTGAAATGGTAAGATTATTCGCTCCAATCTGGTTTACCCTTCCGTCAAGGGTTACATTGTCAGCACCTTGTAGATCTAAAATTGCAGCATTTAAATTTCCAGAAATAGATAAACCACTTACAGTTGGATATATACTTACCGAACTATAATTTGAAACTCCGCCAGCACCCGTGTACCCACTTTGATAAATCACAGCCGATGCTGTTTCAATGGTCGATGCTTTTACCTTAAGTTCCAACTCGCCAGTATGTGTTCCGTTATTTATTTTATCTAAAACATCTTTTAACTTAAAATAACTAGCTTGAAAAACACTTGATTTATATACATCCACATTTAAGTTTAGCGGTACTTCGTATGCTCCAATAGTTGGCGATGCTGCTCTGGTCATAGATGCAAAATCAGTTGAAATACCAGCAACAACAAATCCACCCAATTTGTCGGAAGTAGGTTTGTAATTGGTTGCCGTAGTACCACCGGCATTTTCAAGAGCAGGATTGATAGACATACTGCCCGCATCGAATGCAGTAATAATAGGTAATGCGCCAACATCGGCACCATTGTAATATCCTAATACACCACCAGTTCCGGTAACGAAGTAGTTGTTATAGTTCAAAGTAATACCTGTGCTTACTCCATAATTAAGGTAAATGCCGTAATGCTTACCCGAGGCACCATAATTCGATCTGGCATTAAAAAGTATATTATTACTAAATCTTCTGTTGTTTTCGCTTGCTAACGAATACAATGCAAAACTATTTAAACTACCAGATACGGGCGCACCCGACAAATAAATGGTATTAAAATACAAACTGTTTGTATTTGCACTCACTCCTGGTTCAAAAATACCATACAAGACAGAAGCGGTATTGCCACCCAAACTGATTATATTATTTGAATAAGTGGTAATACCTGTATTTATTTTTATACCATAAATAGAAGCCGCAGAAGTAGCAGCATTTACAGATAAACTGTGAATAAAATTAGTAGAAACAATATGATTCGTTCCTGTAGCTCCAAAATACAATCCAATTAAACTGCCACCAAAAGCGGCATTTGTATTTGACAGATTGTAAATAGTATTTCCGGTGATGGTATTGAGTGAATTGGTGCTGGTGAGTGCAATTCCACAAACAGATGCTGTGTTATTGGAAGCTGAATTGGCATTGGCAATACTTAAATTTCGAACGATATTGTTGGTAGCATATATTACACCATTCGAATATCTAATTCCATTTATTAATCCTGCGGTGGCAGTATTAGAGTTAGTGGTTGCATTTGTAAGGTTTGCAATTGTATTGTTAATAATGTTAGATGTTCCGCCTGAAGCATTGAAAATACCATATACAGATTGTGCATTTGCGGTACTACCCGAACTTGCTTGAATACTATTGGATTCGGTTAAGCTACCTATGGTATTGCCACTTATAGATGTTATAACTGTATTGGCACGATATATCCCGTATATATTACTTGCAAAAGAAGCATTGGTATTGGCAGCAGTTATCGAACCAATATTATTGTTATGAATACTTATTGTACCGTTTCCTGCAATACTAATTCCATATACATTGGTATTTGTTGCTCCACCAGTTATAGTAATGGAGCCGGTGCCTGTATTAGCACCAATTATATTACCAGTAATAGTTCCAACATTTACAGCACCTAAGGTAATGGAAATACCAGTCCAAGAAGCAGCTGCAGAGTTAGTCCATGCAATTTTTTGAATCGTGTTGTTTTGTATGCTAGATGAAGATGTATTTCCAACGTTTAGATTTATTGCAATAAACGTATTGTTGTAAAAAGGAGACGCTCCTGCGGTTTTGGTAAACACACCCGAACACAAAGGAGCATTTCCACCAATGTAATTGTTAGTAATAACAAAGTCGTTTCCACTGGTATTATTTATCAAAATAACATTATAAGCAAAACTGGCAGTGGGAGCAAAAGTAGTTGTTTCGTAAAAACTATTTCCAGTTATTGTTTCACCGGTGTTATTCAAAAAAATATTAATACCATTGGATATGGTTCCTCTGTTTAAGAAATCGTAAATGTTATTGTTGCTGTAGGTGTTCCCGTTGTTCTCCTTTGTACTCGTACCTTGTGAAAAAACAGCATTGATAGGCCTGTTAGCATCACTTGCACTTGTAATATTATTGTTGTCAATAGTATTTCCATCATTACCCGTTGAGGCTGTTGTAGTACTAATTAATAAAATACCAGCCGAAGTGTTTGTAGTGGAACCTTTAATTGTGCAGAATTTGATAGTATTTAATGAGGCATCGTTTACAAAACGAATAGTTGAATTGCCTCCCCCATTACCTGTACTAGCATTTACTATCGTCAAATCTTTTGAGAACCCAGTAGCATTTACACGCCCATCAATAGTCACGTTATCAGCTCCATTTAAATCTATAAGCGGTCCATTAACTGTGCCGCTTATAGTTCTACCAGAAATGGTAGGGTAAATTTGTATGGAGTAATAACTGGAACTTCCCGTGCCACTAGCATACAATAATGCAGAAGCAGTTTCTGTAGTACTACCTGTAATTTGTAAAATAATATCTCCGGTAATTACTCCCGCATTTATGGCATTGAAAGCTAATCTCAATGTAGTATAATTGGCACCAACACCGCCAACAGTTCTAATGGTTTGAGTATAAACGGCTGGAATGAAGTAAATGAATAAAAACAGCAGTACAATTCTAGTGAACGAATTTTTTATTTTATTAGCTTGTTTATTTAAAAACCTACAAGCTAAAACAAAATGAAGATTAAACATTTCACACATAAAAAACAGATATTGTTAAACTACTTAAGATAAATAAATAAATAAATTATTTTGATTAGATAAACCTGTAACATTTACTTCAAATATTAACCACAAATATAATCGAATTTTATTAAAAAAATAAACATTCAATTTTTTTTGATGGTTACATTATTGATTAATTTATGAAAGTTAAAATTCTTTAATATCCCGCATTGGTAAAGAAATAAAAAAATTAAGAACTTTATTGCAATTTATGGCTTTTCAATAAATATATAAAAACATGTTATTAAGAGATATAACTTATTTTCTAATTAGTAATTTCATTCCACAAGTATTATTATTAATAACAATTTTGAAATTTTATTGAAGCTGTTTATTATCAAAAAACTTTTGAAAGTAACTTTTTTTTTGAAGTGTTAGAGTATATTCTTAATTCATTTATTTAGAATGATTATAATTTACACCGTTAATTCCACTAAAAAAACAAAAAAGCCTTGGGATTTTCCCAAGGCATTAATGAAATAGACCTAGTTTAACTAAATTTTTTTGTCACAACATAGTTTCTTTGCGTCATCTTTTTTATCGCAGCAAGCTTTTTCACCAGCTTTTGCTGGTTCTTTACTACATTTTTCGGTACATTTTCCGGTACACTTTTCTTTTTCTCCGCTTAATTTTGTTTTGTTGCAACTAGCAGAAGCTTGACCCTTGCAATTAGTTCCTACGTCTTTCTTTTCAGATTTAACTTCAGTTTGAGATGTTTTTTTTACAACAGGTTTTGTTTGTGCTGTTAAAACATTAACAGATACAAAAATAGCGATGAGTGATAAAATTACAATACTTTTTTTCATTTTGATTTATTTTAGAAATTTAACTTGAATGATTCATACATGTGAGATTTCATTCATTGATTTAATTAACGAATATGACCGCAAATTAATCATAAAATTTGTTTTATTTATTTGACTATAAAACTCACAGCATTTATTAATTTTTCGGGTGTAAAGATAGATAGTTTATAAGTATTTCAATAACTTTTATTGAAATTTTGATTATATTTAGCAATTATTCATTTCACAGCCCAATAGATTCATTAAATAACAACTCATTTCGCCTGCATTTATTTTAGCCGAGATCAAATTATAAGTTCTTTTCAACGATACTTTAAAATCATAAAAATCAAAATTATTTTGTAAAATTATATCAAAATATTTGCTATCTGTAATTCCAATTTATACTACCACTATTCAATATTCGTTAAATTCTACACCATTTTCTGTTTTTTCATTTTTCATGACAAAATTAAAATTTTAATCGTTGAAACATTAGTAATCTGTAATAATTAATGTGTTTTTTTTGATTAATATTCAGATAAACAGACTAGTAACTCGCTACAAAATACTTGTAACTATTAAATATTGCTTCAGGTTATCCTGTGCAACACGACTTGAACTTCCTTCAATCATTGCATTAACATACATACCATTCAAAATGTTTTTACAGAACCCAAAAATATTTGCAGATTTTTTGTAAGTTTTGTTATCATTAATCGATGTTATTTTTGATAAGAAATAGTTTGGCAACAATAATTCACAGCATTATAACCCACTTCAGCCATAAAAAAATTCAACGAAGCTACATCTAACACTGATTCTTAATTGTTTACAAATCAGATTGAGTACAGAATTGACAACTTTGGTAATAAACCAAAAATAATTTGATATTATTTAGAGTTATCTCTTTTAATATTGTAATTTTGTATTCAAATAAAACAAAGTATTTGAAAATGAAAAAACAATACATTTTACTCTTAACTAGTGCATTAACTGCAACATTTTTTTTCTCGTGCACCCAAAAAACTATCAAAACTGTTGAAAAAGACTTTATAAAAAAGTATTATTTGTCGTCAGATACAACTTTAGGTTCATTAAATTTTGATATTGAAATTGAGATTCCAACTGCTTTTGCTAATAATATTGTGTTGGATTCTATACGAGCAACTATTATTTCAAACCTATTTGGAAACAAATATATTTCTCATACTAACGACTCATTGATAGAATTATTTGCTTCCGATTTGTATAGAGAATATAAAGCTGACAACGAACCTTTGATTGACAAATTAGATAGTACAAGTAGTTATTCATTTAATTATGAACATACTTTATCGGGTTTTAGCTTGTTAAACGACAAAAAAATATTTGCCTATGGAATTGAAAGGTATGTATATATGGGTGGTGCGCATGGTTTAGAAACACGAAATTACTACAATTTTAATTTAACAACAGGGAAATTAATTACAGAAAAAGATTTATATATAGATAATTACAAAGATGCTCTTAGTCAATTGATTAAAAAAAGAATTGTAGAAGAGAGTTCAGAAATAAAAACACTTACCGATTTAGAAGAATCAATTTATTGGACTGATTCCATTAAACCAAATGGAAATTTTTACATTACCGACGAAAGTATCAACTATGTATTCAATCCGTACGAAATTGCTCCTTATGCATTTGGTGAAACTGAGATAACATTAACATTCAATCGAATAAAAAGTATATTAAAACCAAATAATCCAATTACTTATCTTGTTAATAAACAAAAATAACAAAATTAGAATAATGAATTTTTTTTAATGTTTGGTTACCAAATAATATGAATACAATTTTTGAATTATTTAAACACGAAACAATATTCGTAAATATTTACCCAGTAGGTTGAAAAAGAAAAAATAAATCAAATAGCGAAAGCTGTTTTAATATCACGGGCATCAAAAAATGAGTAATCCTTGGTAATTTTTTGTTGTTCAAAATGCCGAAAAGTTGCAAAAAAAGCTGATAGTTGCCAACTTAGTTCACAATTATTAGTACTTCCACAACTTGGAATTGTAGTTATTGCGGACACTACCAAAAGTGATGCGTGTTTGGAAGATGCTTCAATTACAAGTATCATTTTACAACTTCAAACTCACGATGTGGGGCTTGGAAATTGTTGGTTACAACTCTATAATCGTGAAAATGATGATAATTTCAGTTCAGAGGTTTTTTTACTTAGTTTATTAGGCTTTCCCTTTTACAATGCAGTATTATTTATAATTTCCATTGGATATCCTGATTAAGAATAAAAACACGGGATGAAGTTAAATTGCAAAATGAAAAATGGAAAAATTCCTTCGGAAAAATTTTAACACTACACTCAATTTGTAATTTATTTATTTTATTACTCCAAAGTTATATTTTTTATACTATTCACTATTAACTCTACATTATGCCAACAAAAAATGATAATCGTTTAGCTTGGGGAGTTACCCTACTGGTTTTTGGTTGCTTGTTTTTAATAAGACAACTTAACTTTATACCCCCAGAAATTGCAAGCTTTGTTTTTGATTTTAAAAATTATCCACTATTAATGGGTTTCATTTTTCTGCTTTCACACAAAAATAAAAATATTGGTTTAGTCCTGATTGCGATTGGACTATTATTCCGATTGTCAGATATTATTCAATGGACGCAACATATCTCTGATTATATTTGGCCTGTTTTACTTATCATTGCTGGTATAGTTCTAGTCTTTAAAAAAAAATAGTATTGTCTTAATAGCCTTATACACATTTATTTGTGATGATTATCTTGATTATATATAAAATCTTTTCATAATTTTCCTCATTTCCAATTGGAAAATGTAGGTCAAACAAAACACAAAAATGGAAGTTGTAATTCTGGGCTCAGGCAGTTTGGCTACTCATTTAGCTTTGGCTTTTCAATCGAAAGGATTAATAATAAGTCAAATATATAGTCGTACTTCATCTAATGCTAAACTATTAGCAGATCGACTCAATACTTCGTATACAGATAAGATATCCGAGATAAATAAAAATGCTGATATCTACTTTTACTGTACAAATGATAGTTCGTTTCAAAACTTATTGAAAACTTTAGATTTTCAGGATGCACTTCACGTACACACATCTGGAAGCACCCCTTTAAGTGATTTTGAAAAATTGGTAAAAAATTGCGGTGCTTTTTATCCTCTTCAAACTTTTTCCAAAAGAAAAGTTGTCGATTTCAGCCTTGTTCCCATTTGTATTGAAGCTTGTAACCAGGATATTGAAAATAAATTGCTCGATCTGGCACATTTAATATCATCAAAAACTTACTTAATAGATTCAGTACAACGTAAGAAATTACACCTAGCTGCCGTATTTGCATGTAATTTTACAAACTTTATGTACAATATTGCATACGATATTGTAAATAGTGCCGAAATTGAATTTGAAATTCTCCAACCTCTTATTGATGAAACAGCTCTAAAAGTAAAAATACTAAAACCTTTCGAAGCCCAAACAGGACCTGCAGTTCGATATGATAAAAACACGATAAAAAAGCATATCTCAATGCTCAAGAATGAATCTTATGCAAAAGATATTTACAAATCAATCAGTAAAGATATTTTTAAAAAACATAAGTCACAAAAAATTTAGAAAACGGTATTTTGCAACGTGAATTTGATTTTAAATCAATCTGAAAACCAAGTGAATAAATAATTTTGATTTATGAAATACACCGAAAAGCCTGTATTTGAAAACTGAATAAACAAAATTGACATATTATTACAAAATATTTTACAAGATTATTATTAATTAGAGTGTGTTTATAAAGTCCTATATTTTTTGCTCGATTTTATAAAA
>JACDZH010000257.1 GCA_013426815.1 Paludibacter sp. | reverse complement strand
ATGGAATTATGTGATTAACTCCAGTTTGTAAAGTTTAATTCGTTACAATTACTTACATATTCAATTGAAACTATTACAATAAAATCATGAAAAAAAATGGACTTATTCTTTAACTATTTTATAAATACCTCTTCCTTGTAGAGTTGTCACTTCCATCAAATAAAGTCCATTTTTCATATTTGTAAAGTCTATTTCAGTAGTGTTTGTAATAGTTTTTAGGACAGAACCCTGAAGATTATAAATTTTCACATTTTTTACTGAGTTACTTGTCGAAATATATACTTTTCCATTGGTGATAGATGGAAAAACAGAACAATCAATTTGATTATTTATTTCATTCAAACCATTAGGAAGATTTACTTTTCTATCCGTATAAATGAGTAATTGTCCGGGCTGCATACTTAATGTCATTTGAGTATTCGTAACATTTAATGCTTCTCCGGTCAATAAATTATACCAATTTCCTGTAAATTGAAAATTAGGATTAGCAGTAATAGTAGTGGTAGCATCGAAATTTCCTAACATAACCATATTCAAATCAGCATGTGTAAGTGCAACCCTTCTTCCGGCTCTCCAATCGCCGGTACCAACATTCAAAGCAAAATTTCCTTGAGTGAAAGCAGTAGGATATAGTTTTCGTAGTGTAATGATTTTAGCAGAAGCATCTGATGCAGCTTTACGATGTGTTAGATTTAACCAACTCCAGGCAGAAGGTTTTTCGTTGGTTCGTCCACCATTAGAATTGATAGAATAATCGAAACCGAGTTCTCCAAATTGCCAAATCATTTTAGGTCCTGGTATAAGTGCTGTAAAAGCAATATTAAGTGGAACACGATTAACACGTGCTATAGAATCAGTTTTCAATGAACCGGCTCCATTCACTTTTGCGTTGTAGAAATTTCGTTCTTCATCATGACTTTCGGCATAACCAATCCATCTTCTTGGCAAAGAATTCATTCCACCAAAATCACTTCCCGTTGAATAACCCATGGCAGATTGTGAATATGCATAATTAGAATTGCGCCACAAAAACATTCCTTTGTTTGATAATGTTGTTTCTTCTGAACTAGTACAAAAATGCTCTAAAATAAACATTACATCACTTTTCACTTCCTTTGTTCCACTGTAATAGGTGGATATATTGTCAATACGTGATTGGTCGTATGTAGACTCTGTACCAGAATTTTGTGTAAATCCTTTGGTCAAATCCATTCGGTAACCATCTACTTTATATTCAGTTATCCAATATTGAAGCACGCGTTTAAAGTATTCTTTTGTACCTGCATAACTGTGATTAAAGTCATTTAGCACACTAAATTGATGAGGAGCTATTGGGTTCATCCAAGGGTTATTAGCTGCTGGTCTGTTATTTGTTGAGTCCCAATATAAAGCTGCAAATGGGAAAATTCCGGTTGCTTGATTGAAAACCATATCCAAAAATACAGCCATACCCCGCTTATGACATTCGTCAATGAATTTTTTATAAGTATCTGGAGTTCCATAAGCTTTATCGGGTGCAAAGTAATGGTTTGGATTGTAGCCCCAACTATTGTTTCCATCAAATTCCTGTATAGGCATTAATTCTATGGCAGAAACTCCTAAGTTTTTTAAATAGTCGAGCTTGAGAATTGCAGCATCTAACGATTTTTCAGGAGTAAAATCGCGCAATAACAATTCATAAATTACCATATTTTCATAAGGTGGCATACTGAATGTTGGAACTTGCCAGTTATAAGCAGTTTTTGCTGTTTGCAAAGTTGCCACTAATCCATCCGTTTTTCCAACAGGATATTCCTTTAAATTTGGATAAATTGGATAATATTGGTTTATCCATTTGTCATTCCAAGGGTCGAGAACTAATTCGGTATAAGCATCGCTTACTTTCAAAATACCATCTACTAAGTACTGAAAACCATACATTTTGCCAGGAGTTAAACCGGTCAATGTAATCCACCAATAATTTCCATCTCTTTTCAATTGATATGCGTTCAATTGTGACCAGTTGTTAAATTCGCCCAACAAAAAAACATTTGTTTTTCCCGGTGCATACATAATCAGAGTAGCAAATGTATTGTCTGCCCCATAATTTATTCCATCCTTCAATCCTGTAGGACGTGCCTGATCAATAACTGGTGATGGTACACATATAAGAGCTGTATCTCTAACTGTAACACCACTTGCTGTAGCTTCAGCAATTAAAGTATAATCTCCGGCTGTAGAAAATGTATAGCTATAACTAAGTGATGTAGCAGCAGTAGCCGTATTAACACTTGTACCATTTACCAATAAATTTAAACTAGCCGATACTGATGAACTTACCCCAATGTTCATTACCGTTCCTACTGTAACTGCCTGATCAGAAGCAGGATTAGTAAAAGCTACATTTAACCCAGCCTGATATACATTTACAAAAATATCTGCTCCACCAGTGTCTTTTCCCTGTAATGATCCTGTTTTATTTCTAAAAACAAAGCAAATTTTCTTTACAACTTCACCCGTTGTTAAACCATAATATGTCGTCATATCGGGAGTAATAGTAAATTTCCATTTGTTGCTTCCAAGTGAAGTTAATTTGTACTTTTTCGAGTTATCAAGCCAAGTTGGAGCGTGTTTCCAATCACCTCCACTTGAACTTAAAGTAGTTATTACTCCTGTATGAGCAAAAACAGTATCTGTAGCTACCAGATTTTTTAACCCCGCAGTGCCTAATGTGGCATCATATACAATATCAATTGTTCCACCGGCATCTTGTGTAATAAATTGAGGAGTAGAAGTAATAATTTGTGCCCAGCTCCAAAATGTGGTAGAAAGCACCAACAGTGTTAAAATTGCTTTTTTCATGATTATTAATTATTTGTCAGTTTATTTTCTATTGTTGAATCGATAGTTTTAAACCAAAATTTTGGTTAATATCTTCATTTGAAATTTAAATATTTTAAGTCCGGTTTTTAAAATCAACCACCGATATTGGGCAGACCATTTCCACCGAACTATTCATTCATAAGCTATTTACCGCATAAATTTCATTTAACATAGCGTAAAAAGTCATACTAAAAAAATATCTAAAATAAAACTGTCTGTAACCAACTGTGTAGCTATCAAAATTCTCAGATTATATATTTGGTTAAAGATACTATTTGTTTGGCAGTTTTCAGGTTAATTTCAAATTTAAACTTTTTACAAAAATAATTCAAAATTTAGTAGGAAATAACAGAATGCTATTTAGATAGTGAAATTTATATTGCAATCGTTTGCAATCAAACCTCTACCTGACTAGAATTAATTATTTAAAAATACAAAAATCATTTATTCAACTACAATTCCAGTGGAATATTAAGTGATAATTGCACAATTTTTCGTTGTGGTTGTTACTCGAAAAAAACATTAACGAGTTTTTTCGAATCACTTTAGAGCAAAGCAAATGCTTCTAAATATCAACAATATAATGATTCGGAATTTATGTTTCATAATTATTTATTTGTTGTATATCAGTACTGAATAACCCCACGGTTTCAATTTGTTTTCAACATTTGTTTTGAAACTTATTTTTTCACCCATATTTGGTATAAAATCGCCGGTAATAGTATCCGTAATTTTGAAAGTTTGCTCTTTTGGTGAAAAATTAAAAACACATGCCACCAAATTTTTCCTTTTTTTACGTACAAAACATAGGATTTCGTTTGGATTTGTATTTCTTAATCCCAAAAATCCGACATTATAACTTAGGTATGAAAGTGCTTTATTTTCGGATTTTAATTTGTTAAGTTTGGTAATTAGCTCTTTACGATTATAATAGAGATTATTTGAATTAATTTGTTATATGGTTGTTTATCAACAATATT
>JACDZH010000256.1 GCA_013426815.1 Paludibacter sp. | reverse complement strand
CAAAGTAACTAATTTTATTTCAATTAATTACAACTTATATAATGTCTAATGAATATTGTTGATAAACAACCATATAACAAATTAATTCAAATAATCTCTATTATTCTTTTTCTTTCTTTTCCAAGGGTCGAAGATATTTCAAAGGTACATATTCTAATGTAACAATTGATGGATCTAAATCTAAAATCTGAGTATCGGAAGTTGAGAACTTTTTTATCATATAATAAAGTGATAATATAGTTTTTTTGAATGGAGGTAATTCGTAATTTCGTACTATCCGTTCTACCACTACGAACCTGAAATCGCCTTCAATTTTACTATCGCGCAACGAAGGATATCGACTCATCAGGTCTACCTGTCCGCTTTCTTGCAATTCCTTACATATTAAATGAACAAATGAGTCCATATGTACTCCTTGTTTGAATCCCGAATAAATATCAATACGAAATATTTTCTGAGGAATATATGTTTTAACGTGATACCTGAATTGATAAGGTTCGTCGCTGCGATGAAGATAAACAAACCAATAAGTATCAGCGCGTTTTGGTTGCTTTTTTACCAGTGAATATATAATTTTACTATCCATTTCTTTTGGATATTTTGCACGTGTAACATACACCAAATTTGTTGCAAATTTTGGAATAGTTTCATCAGAACTAATACCGTTTAAAATATCGATAGTTGGTTTAATTGGTTCATAAGTAGCACATCGATTTTTTATTCGACGTCCATTGTACCAAATAAGCATAACAGTGAATATAAATCCTGCAATAAAGATAGTCGCAAAACCTCCATGTGAGAATTTAAACATATTGGCAATAAAAAACAAACTTTCGATAGCTATAAAAAAGCCGGTCAGTGGAATACTAAACCACAATGCTTTTTTCATATGTTGGAGATACATAAATAACAACAATGTTGTCATCATCATTGTAATGGTTATTGAAAGTCCATAAGCGGCTTCCATATTTGATGATGATTGAAATGCAACAACCATTAAAATACACATTACCATCAATGCATGATTGACACCTGGAATATACATCTGACCTTTGATTTCAGTAGGATATTTTATTTGTATATTAGGCCATAAATCCAGTGAAATTGCTTCACTGATAATAGTAAACGAACCACTGATTAAAGCCTGACTAGCTATGATAGCAGCTAGTGTAGCCATTGCAACACCTACAAATGAGAACCATTCGGGCATAATTGTGAAAAATGGATTGATGTCCTTCACAATTAATTGGGGATTACTGATAATCCATGCACCTTGTCCTAAATAGTTTAATATCAATGTGATTTTTACATAAATCCATGAAATACGAATATTATGAAGTCCACAATGTCCCAGATCGGAATAAAGTGCTTCAGCACCTGTAGTACATAAAAATACTGCTCCTAATATAACAAAAGCATTTGGAACTGATTTTAACACAATAATGGCGTATATTGGATTAAATGCTTTTAGAATAATAGGATAATGTGTTAGTGCATAAAGCCCTAGTATACCTATCATGGTAAACCATAAAAACATGATTCCACCAAAAGATTTTCCTAATCGCGCTGTGCCTAAAGGCTGAATTACAAAAAGGAATAGGATAATGGAAATTGTTACTGGAATAATCGGAATTGAAGGAATTAATGAGTTCAAACCTTCCACGGCTGACACTACTGTAATGGCTGGTGTAATAATACCATCGGCTAATAATGTGGCAGCACCAATGGCAGCTATTACATAAGTCCAGCGATATTGTTTTCGAATCAATGCAAAAAGAGATAAAATACCCCCTTCTCCCCTGTTATCAGCTCGAAGTGTGACAATGACGTATTTTACAGTTGTTTGTAATGTCAATGTCCAGATGATACACGAAATAGCTCCGATTATATAATCAGGATTTGATTGTTGTCCTTTAGGTAATCCGTTTAAAATAGCTTTCATTACGTACAATGGTGATGTTCCAATATCACCGTATACAATTCCAATAGCCATAAATAAGCCCATAATACCAAAGGGCACCTTGTGATGTTGTCTCATTATTGTACTTTAAAAAAAACTGCGCAAAAGTACTAAATAATTATAACCTATAATACTAATTCCTGAAATTACACATTATTAATATCATTTTATTATAAATAATTATACAAATATTTATATATTTATATAATTATTGATCTATAATATCAATATGATTGGATTTCAATACATAATATATCAATTTGAAAGATAAAAGTGAAAAGTTAAATTGTAAGTTTTAGGGTCATTACTTCCTAAACAACACCCTAAAGGCTTCTTCCACTTTTTTTACTTGTATCAATTCAATATTTAGTTTACTCAAATTCAAGCTTTTGAGGTTGTATTCAGGAATAATCATTTTTTTAAATCCCAGTTTTTCAGCTTCTAGAATACGTTGCTCGATGCGATTAATTGGGCGAATTTCACCCGAAAGTCCCACTTCTCCAGCCACGCACACGTGCTTTTCGATGGCAATATCCACATTCGATGAAAGAATAGCAGAGATAACTGCCAAATCGATAGCCGGATCGTTGACCTTTATACCACCTGCAATATTCAGAAACACATCTTTTTGTGCAATTTTAAAGCCGGCTCGTTTTTCGAGTACTGCTAGCAACATATTCAGTCGACGTAAATCGAAACCCGTACTGGAACGTTGGGGTGTGCCATAGGCTGCCGAACTTACCAAACCTTGTACTTCGATAAGGAATGGACGTACACCTTCTATAGCTGATGCAATAGCCACGCCACTCAAACCTTCGTGATTTTGCGAGAGCAAGAGTTCAGACGGATTGCTTACTTCGCGCAAACCGGATTGTTGCATTTCGAAAATTCCTAATTCAGAAGTACTTCCAAAGCGGTTTTTAATGGAACGGAGAATGCGATACATATAATGTTGATCGCCTTCGAATTGCAAAACCGTGTCAACTATATGTTCGAGCACTTTGGGACCGGCTATGCTTCCTTCTTTGTTAATATGTCCAATCAACAATACAGGCACACCTGTAGTTTTGCAAAATTTAAGAAGACTGGCTGCACATTCACGAATTTGTGAAACCGAACCCGGAGATGATTCAATTAATTCAGTTGAAACTGTTTGAATAGAATCGACAATTACAACATCGGGTTGTATATTTTGTATATGAACATAAATTTGCTCAAGCGATGTTTCGCTGACAATAAAACAATCAGGATTTTCAAATTTTAGTCTTTCAGCCCTCATTTTCAGCTGTTTTACACTTTCTTCACCCGAAATATAAAGTGTTCTTTTGCCTTTCAGATTAAGCACTACTTGCAATACCAGGGTCGATTTCCCAATACCCGGTTCACCACCAATCAGCACCAATGAGCCTGCAACCAATCCGCCACCCAATACGCGGTTCAATTCATTGGAACTAGTATCGAAACGACTTTCTTCCGATGTTTCAACATCGGTAATCAGTATCGGTTTTTGCTTAACAAGTTCTACACCTGCAATTTGAAATTTTGGAGTAGGGTCTTTATTGATAATTTCTTCCACATAACTGTTCCACTCGCCACACGAAGGGCATTTGCCTATCCATTTTGGTGAATCAACTCCACAATTCTGACAAACATAAACTGATTTGGTTTTGGCCATTATTTAGAAATTTAAGAACTGATTAATTTAGGTGTAATGTATTGCAAAAATATGGATTTTTACCAAATATATAATTGAGTTCACGCTGAAAATCATTATCACACAGAATAGATGGAATAAACGAAAAAATACGATAATTATAAATTAATTATATATTTATAATAAGCGACTTATATAAATGCGGTTAATTTGCTCAAATCATCATTTG
>JACDZH010000255.1 GCA_013426815.1 Paludibacter sp. | reverse complement strand
CTGTCAAGAACTTTTTTTAAAAAATACAAAATAAATTCAGCTGAATAGTTACAATAAAAAATACAAAAGGAAATTTTCTCGTCATTTTTGATAAAGTGAAACTGACTGAGGCCCCCTGCACCAGCCATCCTGCCGCCATTCACTCCCCATCTGGACTGTGTGAGGGCCAAAGAGATTGGAAGAAGGGCGGGGAATTTTCTCGATCACCGGAGCAGGCGCCGGAAGGTGGCGGCAAAAGCTGGAGAAATGGGAGGGGGAGAGCCCCTGGCCATTGCCCGGTTCTGAGTATTACGCGGCCCGGCCTCTCTCCCCATCCCCTTCGCGAGCGTTCATCGACAGTTGGGGCAGATCCCGTAAAATTCCAGATAGTGCCCTTCCACGGTGAACCCCGTCTTGCGGCCAATGAGCTGTTCCAAAACGGAGAGATCGCAGTCGCTGCACTCCACGGCCCTGGCGCATTGCCGACAGACCAGTATATGGATATGACCGGGGCGGGTAGCCAGGTAGCTGTGTTCGCCCTCCGGGTTTTGCACCCAGCGCAGATACCCCATATCCTGATGGGCTTCACCGTCCGGTAGACCTTGGTCTGACTGATTTTCCGCTGGGCCAGTTCGGTGGTGGCCTGGGCAATGGTCAAGCCCTTGGGGTGCTCGACGAAGAGCTGCCAGATTGCCTATCTGCCGCAGCGCCTGGAGGTGGATCGCAGTTTCCCCATCACCGTGCTCGATACCGTGCTCCTTGGTCTGTGGCAGGAGATCGGCATGTTCGGCGGCATAAACCATACTCTGTGGCAGAAGGCGGCACAAGCGCTTTCCACCGTCGGCCTGCGCGAATTGGAAAACCGGGCCATCAAGGACCTCTCCGGGGGCCAGTTCCAGTGAGTCATGTTCGCCCGGATGTCACTGCAGGACTCCCCGGTGCTTATCCTAGACGAACCTTTCAACGCCATCGACCAGCAGACCATCGTCGATCTGATGGCGGTGATCCGCCGTTGGTACGATGAGGGCCGGACGCTGATGATGGTGGTCCATGATCTCAATCTGGTACGCGAGTTTTTTCCGCAAACCCTGTTGCTCGCCCCCGAGCCGGTGGCCTGGGGCGAAACCGCCGCAGTGCTCACCAAGGAAAATCTCCTCCAGTCGCGCGTCATGGCCCAGGCCTGGGATCAGTCCGCGGCCATCTGTCGCAAGACCTCGCCATGAACCAGCATCCCCACGCCTGGCAGAGCTTGACCAACGGCAAAATTTATGTAAAGAATATCTTTAAGGCTCTGGCCGAGGTCGACCCATCCAATGCCGACGCCTATGGGCAGGCCGAGGCCGCCTATCTTGGCGAGCTGGACTCCCTGGATACCTGGGTGAAAGCCCAATTTGCCCGGATTCCCGAGCAGAAGCGGCGGATGATCACCTCCCATGATGCCTTTGGCTATCTCGGCGACACGTACGGGGTGCAGATCCTTTCCCCCACGGGGGTGAGCACTGCCAGCGAGCCCTCGGCCGGTGGCGTGAAAAAACTCATCCGTCAGATCAACCAGGAGAAGATCACCGCCGTCTTTGTGGAAAACATCAGCGACCGGCGGATGATCGAGCAGATCGCCAGGGAGAGCAAGGTGCGGGTGGAGGGCGAGTTATACTCCGATGCCTTGTCAACCAAGAATGGCCCGGCGTCGACCTACATCACCATGTTTCGGAGTAATGTCGACAAAATTGTCGCGGCTATGAACCAGTGACCTTGATCGATGGAGAGAGCGGTCAACCCCCGGAAATCAAGGCCCAAGGCCGCAGAGCGTGTATCATCCTACCAAAACCACAAGCAAGGAGTCTTGTCCATGAAACATCCAATGCCCTCCACCACCGTCGCCCTGGTCTTTCTGCGGCCTTGCCCAAACGGTCCAGGCGGCACCGCAGGCTGAACCAGAAGAAGGGGCCATTGAGCACGGCAAGATCAGCACCCCCGACCCTTCCCCTGTGGATCCTGGTCGCTTTCAACTCCAACCCTCTTTTGAATACATCCGCTCAACGCGGGCCTGGGATTCAAGCGGCGATTCCCATGAACGGGGACTCTTTCGCGAGCAGTTTCTGGGTTTTTCAGCCACCGCCGGCCTCATTAACAACGTCGATATCAACATAAATAGCGGCTACAGCTGGATCAAGGACGAAGACAATGATTTTGACGAAGACGGCTTTTCAGGCCCTTTGCGGGGCAATAACCTTACCGATCTGGAGATGAGCGGCCGCTACCGTTTCCTCAACGACGAAGAGAACCACCTGGAAATTGCCTACATCGGAGGGGTGACCATCCCCACCGGGAACGATTCAGACCAGAGCGAGATCGGTACCAGCCAGGAATACTGGAGTTTCGACCAGACCCTGGTGGCAACGAAGGATTGGGGCCAATGGACACTCAATGGCGATATCGGTTTTTCCCTGCCCATCGGCAACAAGCGAGATAACGACAGGGGTACCTTGAATACAGACCTGGCCCTGGGCTATCAGGTTCTCCCTTGGTTGCAACCCGAGGTGGAGCTCAATTACAGTCAGGACTTTCAGAAAAACGAAGACGATTCCCAGGTCCTGGCAGTGACCGCCGGGTTCGTCATGCCCATCAACGAAACACTACGGGTGAATATCGGCGTCCAGCAGGACGTGTGGGGCGAAAATACCGATAAAACGACCACGATCATCACTTCCGTCAGATTTGCGTTTTAGCCTCAAGGATGGATCAAATCTGGACACCGCCCTGATTCAAGGGCCGTGTCCAGATAGTTCCAAAAGCTCTGGATTGGTTAATAGGAGATATGTGGACTTTTGCAACGCGAAAATCCCTCCCAGTTCATGTAACCTGGTGCATTTATTTGTTGAAACAAGGTATGATGTCCACTTGTTTCTTCCCATATTATTTATTCCTAATGCAACAATTTTTATATTTCTTCCCCGAACCGCAAGGACATTGGGCGTTTCTGCCAACTTTTATTTGTTTTTGGACTCTTGGCCTTCTGCTATCAGGGAACTCAGACACAGTTCTTTGCTCAACAACGCCAGTCTTGAAGAACGCAAGTCCTTCATTTGCCTCTTCATAATATTCTCTTTGCTCATCTGTCCAAACAGAACAGTCCATTAGGATAAAATCTTCTGCGTTGGTCCTTGAATACTTTGGAGCGTCAATTGCGATGCCAACAACTGTTTTCAAATGATCGAACTTATTTTTTGCTGCGCCACAGGCTACTTTAAGCATGGCTTGTCTTTTGGAACGGTATTCATTCTCAAACTTGGTGATTCCGTCTACCTTGAGTTGCAAAAACACATATCCCTTGTCTTTGTAAAATGACGGCATGAACGACATGTTTCTCATTAATCGTTGCGGTGTCTCTGGAAAATTACGGATCGACTGAATCATTCTTTCGGATAACGCACGACGGTGAAAGCGAGGCTCTTTTGCCATTTCATTGATGGCACTTCGCCCCATCAATGGAGAAAATCCACCTATTGTCCCGTCAAGTGTGTTTTGGCATGTGATTTGGATAAGCCTATCCCAATGATAAGAAATCTTATCAGCAATTTTTTTCCTTTTATATATCTCTAATTCAATGAAATCTTTCCATTCTCCTTCGCCAATCATAACGCAATTGATGTCTTTCTCCGAAGTGCCAATAAAATGCTTGTTTCTTGACTCATCAAAATTGAGATAATAGTGAGCTAGTAAATCTTCCTCACCGCAATAAGACAACATATCGTATGTTTTAATTGCCTCAACCTTCGCATCAAGATATGAGGAAAAATCGTAAAAAGTATCTAGTGTCTCGTCAACAATCAAGTGTCGGATAAAGGCGCCGTAATTTTATCCGA
>JACDZH010000007.1 GCA_013426815.1 Paludibacter sp. | reverse complement strand
TACTGCAAAGTAACTAATTTTATTTCAATTAATTACAACTTATATAATGTCTATTCTTCACAATGTTTCCGTTTCACGGAATGAACCATCAGAATGACAATACTGTACGATGAATTCGGGCTAGTGTTGGTTGGTTGGTTGGTGGCAAAGCACCCATCTAATACACAACCTTAAGCCTAACTAACTAAATTTAATCTCGAAAGAAAAGAGTGATTTAAATTTTTGTATTTACAATGATTTTACAAGACTACAATGATTGGGTATTATTTATTTGGTACTACTAGAATTCATGTGGGTATTACGACAATTATCAATTAATAGACATAGTTTTACAATTTTTCTTTGAAAATATATAAAATAGATGCTTAACAATTTGATATGTAAAACAAAAATTAAGTTATAGTACTATGTGATACTTTAAATTTTGAGAAGAAACTATTTAATTTTTTTGTAAAAAAAATATGTAAAACTCCCGATGCTCTGGATATGCCATTTGTACTTGATTTTTTAAATTAACCATCAACCCACACAAAAGTAGCAGAACCCTTTATTTGTATTTGTTTGCATTTATTTGCTACTTTGGTCTGGTTTTTGTAATTTTGCAAAAAATATTAATCAATATGAAAAAGCACACTTTTTACTTCTTCGGATTTTTTTTATTCGTTTTTATTGCTTGTAATGTAGACAATACTGTGAATTATCGCCCAGAAATACAATTTTATAAGAACCCTACAACTAACAAAATGGACACCCTAAATATCTATTATACCGATTTGGCAGGTGTTTATAGGCTGGATACAATAGCTGTAGGAGATACTGTTAGTTTTCAAATATATGTTACCGGTGTTTCCAATAATCTAAAATCGTTTATTATTACCCAATCGGCTGATAGTTTGACTAAAATGATACTTCCCAGCAAAAGTTCAATGGATTCTGTCTTTATGTCCAATTCGAATTATACAGAAGGAAGATTCCTAATGAATGGAACTACTATATCGCTTTTTTTCCCATTTAAATATGTTGCAAAAAAGGCTTCTAGGGAAGCTAAACTTACTTTTAGTGTTGTTTCGGATGCAAGTTCCGATCTTAGTCAATTTTCATTTACATTGAAAACACCTATTTTAGCAGTAAAGTAGAAATATCAAATTAAATTTAAAAGAAAAGGAAGTTCAAATGAACTTCCTTTTTAGTTGAGTAGCGAGAGCGAGAATTGAACTCGCGACCTCATGATTATGAATCATGCGCTCTAACCAACTGAGCTATCTCGCCATTTTTCTAAAGCGGTGCAAAGATAGACTTTTTAGACCATTTGACAAATTTTTTGGATGAAAAAATCAGGAATTGACTATAACATGAAATCAAATTATTTATAATATGCAGATATTTAAATAATTAATTGTCATTTGTTGGTTATAAAATTGTCATTTGTAAGACGATTTCAACTCCGGATTAAACATTGAGTTTATTATTAGAATTATTAGCACACAGAATAAAAGGAATAAACAGAATAAACGAGAAAATACGATAATTATTAAAGCCCAAATATTTATCACATTATCAAATTATTGAAAATGTTCTTGTAAAATATTTAGTAATAATTTGTCAATTTTGTGTATTCTGTGTGCAAATACTGGCTTTTCGGAGTTTACTCAAAATTACAACAAAGCATTTTTGAGTTTAAGTTTCGAATGTTCTATCAATTTACTTTCAGCTGTATTATCTAAGTGCCTGATATACTAAGTTATGGAACAAAACTTTAAAGTCAGTTCCAGAATTATTTGGTTGCAAATTTATAAAAAAAAGTAAAATTAAATCTTCTTTTGGGTCAATTATATAATCAGTTCCAAACATGCCACCCCATTGCAACGAGCCTTCGGAAGCTATGGATTCATGAATATATTCCGATCGGAAATCATCGAAAGCCAAACCAAAACCAATTTCGCCTCGCAAATCTTTCACTTGATTGGGACACAACAATTCTACGGTTTTTCGTCCTAATATTCGTTTACCATTAAATTCACCGCCATTCAATATCATTTGGCAGAATTTGGCATAATCTTCTATAGTTCCCGTCAATCCTGCTCCGGTACTAAATAATGTCTGTGTACACGCGTAAGAGTATGTTTGATATAATTGACTTGGATTTTGCTTTAACGGGGTATTTTTATCTTTTTGATATAGCGTTACTAATCGTTTTTCATCTACTTTTGGAAGTGTAAAAAAAGTATTGTTCATTCCCAATGTTTCAAAAATCCGTTCACGGAAATATTCATTCACAGGTTTTCCCGAAACCACTTCAATTAAATATCCCAACACATCCAAACTCATACCATAAGTGAATTTTTCACCTGGATCATGTTCGAGCGGACATTTTGCTAATGTTTTAATAACATCGGCAAGTGTTTTATTTTCAAGAGAATAAAGTGGTGAAACAGGAATTCCCATTTTGTCAAAAATCTTTCGGGTAGTGCCATTTCCATACGAAATGCCCGAAGTATGTGTCAGCAAATGGTGAATAGTGATATCTTTGTTTGCCGGTCGGATTGTGAATGTCGAATCCTTTTCATTAAACGAGACCAGCACTTGTGGATGATCGAAAGCAGGTATATATTTTTTTATCGGCTCGTCCAACAATATTTTTCCTTTTTCGAAAAGTGTCATAACTGCCACAGCAGTAATGGGTTTTGTTTGCGATGCCATTCGGAAATAATCATCCTCACGACATGCAATTTTATTCTCCACATTTCTCCACCCAAATGCTTTGTGATGTATCACTTTTCCGTGATGTGCCACAAATGTTACAGCGTGGGTGTTCCATTATCCACCAATTTTTGTAATACAGAATCCAACCTTCCAAGTCGTTCGGCATAAAAAGAATCAATTACTTTTTGATTGTAGTTGAACTTCTGTGGCTAGTTATCCTTTTGTGCAAGAAAGGCAGTTACACAAATTGTAAAATAGATGATATAACAATTGATTTTCTCATATCTATTGTAATACAATGGAAGTATTTCTTAATCTTCAAACCTTTCAAATGGTTGCGAAGGGGACATCCCGCTTTTGCGTTATTCTTCAATTTTTTCTTATTACCATTGTATGAAATCTATTATTAACTAAACCCTAAACTCCTAAACCCTTAGCCACATCAAGCATATATAATCTGGCAGCTTCATACTCATTGGGAATAATTCCATCTAAAATGGCATCTTTTATTTTCGTCTTGATTTCACCAACGATGGCACAAGCCGGCAATTTGAAAGTATCCATAATTTCCTGTCCACTGATGGGTGGTTGAAAGTTTCGAACACGGTCTTTTTCTTCAATTTCTTTCAATTTTTGACGAACAAGTTGAAAATTAGCTTTAAATCGTTTTACCTTGTCCTGATTTTTTGAAGTAATATCAGCTTCGCAAAGCATCATTAAATCGTCAATATCATCACCTGCATCGAACAACAAGCGGCGTACAGCCGAATCGGTTATTTCATCTTCGCTCAATACAATGGGGCGCATGTGCAGCGATACCATTTTTTGTACATATTTCATTTTGTCGTTTCCGGGTAATTTCAATTTGCGGAAAATTTCCGGAATCATTTTCTCCCCGATATAATTGTGGTTATGAAAAGTCCAGCCCAAACGTGCATCAAATCTTTTAGTTGTGGGTTTACCAATATCGTGTAGCAAAGCTGCCCATCGCAGCCATAAATTGTCGGTATGTTCGCAAAGTCCGTCCAACACTGCCAAAGTGTGATAAAAATTATCTTTATGACCAACGCCATCCTTTGTTTCAGCACCTTTTAATGCCAATACCTCAGGAAAAATAATTTCCAGTAATCCTGTTTTTTCGAGCAATATAAATCCCACTGATGGTTTCCGTGACAGCATAATTTTATTCAATTCATCTGCAATTCGTTCCTTCGAAATAATCTCAATTCGTTCTTTGTTTCGGGTTATAGCATCGAAAGTATTGGTTTCCAAAAAGAATCCCAATTGTGCCGAAAAACGAATACCACGCATCATTCGTAATGGATCGTCGGAAAAAGTAATATCGGGACTTAGTGGTGTGCGAATAACAAAATTTTTCAAATCTGTCATACCATCAAACGGGTCAATCAGTTCACCAAAACGATCTTTATTCAGGCAAATTGCCATTGCATTGATGGTGAAATCGCGGCGATTTTGGTCATCTTCCAGCGTTCCATCCTCAACAATTGGGTTTCGCGAATCACGTTGATATGATTCCTTGCGGGCGCCAACAAATTCAACTTCCAAATCACCCATTTTTACTTGTGCAGTTCCAAAATTTTTAAAAACAGTCAAAAAAGCTTTTTTGCCTAATTTTTCCGAAACACGTTTAGCCAGTTCAATACCACTTCCAACTACTACTATATCAATATCTTTGGATGGGCGTTTGAGAAAAATGTCGCGAACAAATCCACCAATGACATAACATTCCTGATTTTGCTCATCAGCAGCATCGGATATTATTTGAAATATTTTATTGTGAAGAAATTCTTTCATAAATTCTTTATCCTAATTTTGGAAATGCAAAGGTAGGGGTTTATGTTTAAATGGCAAAGAAAGCGGGATTGAACAAAAAAAATCCCAAATTTGAATTGAAACAAATTTGGGATAATTGAACTTTTTTATTTTGAGTCTGCGGCTTTTACTTTTTTTGCTTTTAGCTTTTTTACTTCATTCTCCAGTGTTTCAATTTGCAACTCCTGACTATTGATGGTTTTGAGTAATTCATTCAATTCCTCATTTTCGATAGTAGTAGGATATTGAGCGTCAACACGTTCCATGAAGTCTGCCAACACATTCATATAATTCATAAAAGCATCGTAAGCCGATTCGTAGTGAGTTCCGTAAGCATCTTTGTGACTCATATACCGAAAATGATCGGTTGTTTGCAGTATCAACCAGTCACGTAACAGTGGTTTATCGGAACATAGCCGAACACGTTCACCTACTGCATAGAGTTTATTTAATGCTTCCTGCTGTAAATCATTTCCTGTCCATGGAGTAAGATCTTTGTCGTTTCCCACCCAACTGATGGGATATGGAACAGATAATGGACCTGCTGATTCACTTTTTTTACTAAACTCAGAAGGCAAAACAAAACCAATTTGATGCTCCATGGCATGATATGGAAGTGCTTTCAGAAATTCAAAAATTCCGGTATATGCCGATTGAGTGATTCCAAAAACTTCGTAACCAAAACCTAAATTTATGATATTTTCATTTTCGGGTGTATTTGCCATCCATTCAATAAATTTCTCGGCAGTCATTGGATAATCACTCCAATTCATTTTTGAAAATCGAAATGCTAAATCATCACTTAATTTATAATTCCGAACCAATAATTTAAGTTTTGGAATATTTGAATGTGTATAAACGAAATTTGGACTTTTCCACCCTAAAATATGCTTGGCTTCGTCAATCAATATGGTTTTATATCCCATTTTTGCTACCAATTCACCTATTTCGTCGGAATAAATCAATTCGGCATTGAACAATGCAGTAGGTCGTTTACCGAACAATGCTTCAATTTTATCGGCGTGCATTTTAACTTGTTGCACAAATTCTTTGGCATCGAAAACTGACGAAAGCGAATGGGCATAAGGTTCAGCCAGAAACTCAACATTACCCGTTTTTGCTAATTCTTTAAAACTGTCAATCACTTCGGGAGCATATTGCTCAAATTGTTCCAGAGCAATGCCGGAAATTGAAAATGAACATTTAAACTTACCATTCGAACTCCGAATCATTTCTGCAATTGTTCTGTTGGCAGGTAAATAAGATTGATCTACCAAATATCTTACACGTTCTTCGGTTTGAAAATCATCATAATAATAATGATCCTGACCTATATCAAAAAAACGATAACGTTTCAACCGTATTGGTTGATGAATTTGAAAATAAAAACAAATGTTTTTCATAAATATTATTCGTTAGAGTTACAAGTTACTGGTTTACAAATTGATATGTTAACAAGTAATGAGGTAACCATTTTTAAATCTGAAAATTAAACTGAAGATACTTACATAACACTATCGTAAATTCCACGTACTTTCAATCCGGCGTCTTGCCAACGTATATTATTTACTTCATCCCTTCCCAATTGTTGCAAACATTTGTGCATAGCAGGATTTTTTACGATTGAATAAATTGCGTCTGCCATAGCATCAATATCCCAATAATCGGTTTTGATGGCATGAGTAAGGATTTCGGCGCATCCCGATTGTTTCGAAATGATGGAAGGCGTACCTACTTGCATGGCTTCCAAAGGCGAAATACCAAAAGGTTCTGACACCGAAGGCATAATATAAACATCGCTTTCGGCAAGCATTTCGTGCACCTGACGTCCTTTCAAAAAGCCTGTAAAATGAAATCTATCAGCAATATCCCGTTTGGCCACCAAATCAATCATGGCATTCATCATATCGCCACTACCTGCCATTACAAAACGTACTCCTTTTGTTTTTTGAAGCACACGATAAGCAGCTTCAACAAAATATTCAGGTCCTTTTTGCATAGTAATTCTACCCAAAAAAGTCACCACTTTGTCGTTGCGCGGGGTTTTTGTAAACGAATCAGCATCCGGTAATGGATCAACTGCATTGTGTACTGTAGTTACTTTACCCGGATCTTGATGGTATTTTTCAATTACAATTTTTCGTGTCAAATCACTTACCGTCATAATGTGATCGGCAGCGTCCATTCCTCGTTTTTCGATACCATAAACAATTGGATTTACTTGTCCGCGGCTTCTATCGAAATCGGTAGCATGAACGTGAATAACCAACGGTTTACCACTGATTTGTTTTGCAAATGCACCTGCCGGAAAAGTCAGCCAATCGTGTGAATGAATGATGTCAAAATCCATCTGATGTGCCAGTACGCTTGCTATTGCTTCGTAATTCGATATTTCTTCAATCAAGTTATCGGGATAGCGACCCGAAAAGTCGATACATCCCAAATCATTGGTATAAATCCGATGAAAATCGTATTTTATTCCATTTCGCAACCAGAAATATTCATCGGGATGCATCACATTACCAATGCGCTGATTCACATAGTCCCAGGTATTTTCTTTCCAAACTACGGGTACATTGCAAGCACCAATAATTTTCAGAAAGCTTTGATCTTCGTCGCCATGCGGTTTTGGAATGACAAAGGTAATTTCCATGTCCTCTTGCATTGCCATCCCTTTAGTTAATCCATAGCTTGCTGTTCCTAATCCTCCTAAAATATGCGGTGGAAATTCCCAGCCAAACATTAATGCCTTCATAGTATTATGTGTTTTCGTATTTTTTCAACAGGTCTAATACTCTCAAAATTTCTGCCACACTCATTGCAAATGACATCCCACCATGCCCTTTATAAGGTGGGTTTCCATCAAATAACTCTGGCAACGAACCGATACAAAGCTCTGTCAATTCAACTTCGATACCAGTCAACATACGTTCAATAAATGATTTTCCACTTTGTTTGTAAACTTTTAAATATGCTTCGGAAAAAGCACCAAAAGTACAAGGCCAGACAGGTCCGTTGTGATAATTTCGGTCACGTTCCAGTTGTCCGCCAATGTAAGTAGGTCGATACGAACCACTTTTGGGACTTAAAGTGCGTAAACCTTTGGGCGTTAATAATTCACGGGTTGTAATGTCCAATACCGATTTTTGTTGTTGTTTATCCAATGGTGAAAACGGAAGTGAAACAGCATAAATCATATTGGGGCGCACTTCCCAGTCGTTATAACTTCCATCCACAAAGTCATAAAGGTAAGTACCGTTCCAAAAAGTTTTAATAAATGCTTCGCGTGCAATTTCTGCCTGATAGTCGAACAAATCGGCTGCATGATCGTTTCCGTTTTCACGTGTAAGTTGCGAAGTAAATTTTAAGGCATTGTACCACAGTGCATTAATTTCAACAACATATCCTGTTCGAGGTGTAATAGGACGGCCATTTTCTATGGCATTCATCCATGTTGCAGGTCGTTCGGTTCCGTTTACATACAGCAAACCATTGTTATGAAGAAATAAATTGGGGTGATTTTGTTTTCGAATATAGGCAATTATTTCTGAAGCCAATTCTCCAAATCGTGTTGCTGCCAGATTCAGCGATGTGGCTTTGGCATATTGTTGAATTGTCCACAATAACCACAATAGAACATCCGGATCGTCAATCGCCTGAAGTTTAAATCCGGTTCTTTCGCCGTCCATAAATCGTTTTAGCTCAGCAATACCGGTTTCTAAAATGGTTTCAAAATAATCCATCCTTCCGATGGTGATGGTGGCGCCTGTAAGTGCTATAAACTGATCGCGAGCGCGTGCTCCAAACCATGGATAACCAGCTAATAAATAGGTTTTATCTCCAACGCGTTTGTAAAATTGCTCTGCAGAATTTTTTAAACACGAGAACATATCCGTCCTATTATTTCTTCGGGTCATTTCTTCTTCCCAAAGTTTATGTAGCTTTCGAGGTGATATTTCGGAAATCCCTGCAGAAAAAATAACAGATTCTCCTTTTTTGATGGACAATTCGAAAAATCCCGGTACTAATAAATCTTCTTTATACTCGTAACCGCGTTCTTGTTCTTTGTAGTATTCAATATTTTTGTTCCAAATAGGTTGGTGGGAATATGTAGATTTTTTTGAAAATTGCATGCATAAATTGGGGTAATTATCGTACAAACACATGCAAATGCCATCCTGAATTTCTTTGTATGAAGTTTCGGCTAAATTGTTCTCCTGTGTTAATTTATTTACACTGCGGAATGCAAGAAATGGTTTGAAACGCAACAAAGTAGGAGAGTGGGCTTCGATTAAAGTGTATTTTATAAGTACCCGAGGTTCAAATGAAACCAAAAGTCGTTCCTTGGAAAGGATAACACCGCCCACACGATAAATGGTTCTGGAAATCATTTCGCAATCGAATTGACGAATATATTTATGTCCATTTGGACTATAATTATTTCCCTCATATTTATGAATTCCTAAATTGAATTCGGCTCCATGTTGTATTACTGTTTCGTCTAAGGAGGAAAGCAGCACATGATTGGAATCGTCAATATCGGGAAGTGGCATCACTAACTGACCATGATATTTTCGGGTGTTGCAGTCAATTAGGGTGGTAATGTTGTAAGCTCCAGCCCGATTGGTACGAATCATCTCTTTGGTAAGCGATTTTTCGAGGTTTATCAACAAAGTTTTGTCAAAATTGAGGTAACTCATAGATTATTTGAAATAACAGAATTAGTTATAAGGTTTGCTCAGGGAAAATTTGAAAAGAACAAAATGAAAATAAGATACCGGTTGGAATCTCATTTTTTGTTTTTACTATTAATCGTTCGCAATATATAAATAATTTCCGAAATAAAAAGGGTTTATTGACTAAATTTTCATTAAAAAGTGAATTGTTAGAAGATTTGATTTGTAATTGATTGATTATGTGTAAATTGTATTTTTGTGTTTATTCGTAATTCTTTCGGTATAATATTAAAGATTCCATAACGATATGGTTTGAAAAAAACAAAAATGATGAATTAATGCTTTTTTAAAAAAAAGGAAAAAAAGCTATTCCATAAAGAATACAAAATTGAGCACAAAATCCACTAAGTTAAGCTTTTGTGCTACTTTGAGGTTTTTTGTGTAACAATATCATAAGTAAATATGTAAGAAGGTGTGAAATTGCGATTTTACCAATTATTTGTTATAGCACCACAAATAACTTTACAGTAAATATTTCTCTTAATATGCTAATATATTGTAACTTTGCAGCACTTAATACAAAAGTAGAAAATATGATATTTGAATCGAAAACTTCTGCAGAAAAGCGGCAATTTTTTCATGCCATTTTTATCCCGTTTATTATAGCGATTATAATGGTTCTTAGTTTCGTATTGGAACATGGAATGAATTGGGATTTCCATTCTGCAGGAGTTTATCCGCGAAGAGTTGAAAATCTTTGGGGAGTATTTACGGTAATCTTTGTTCATGCCGACTGGGGTCATTTGGCAAATAATGTCATTTCATTTGTTCTGCTTAGCAGTTGTTTGTATTTTTTTTATAAGCAAATTGCCTCCAAAGTTTTGTTTATTTCATACATTTTCAGCGGATTAATACTTTGGATAATCGGACGTGACAGTTGGCACGTTGGTGCCAGTGGTTTAATATATTCAATTGCTTTTTTCCTGTTTTTTAGTGGTATCATGCGTCGTCATGTGCCACTGATTGCCATTTCACTGATCGTAGCTTTTCTGTATGGAAGTATGGTTTGGCACATTTTTCCATGGGAAATACAAGATCCTGTTTCGTGGGAAGGACATTTAGCAGGTGGAATTATTGGATTTACCTTATCCATTTGGTTCAGAAACGAAGGACCTCAAAAACCTATTAAACAATGGGAAGAAGATGAAGAAGATGAAGATGAAGAAGTTGAAGAAGATGAAGATGAAGAAGATGAAGAAGATGAAGAAGATGAAGATTAAGAAGAAGTGGAAACTCATGCAAACTTTTTTGTGTCCTGCGGACTACAAAAGGTTTAAGACTAAAGCGATAAAGTTAAGAGTTCAGCGCCCAAACGGTGTAATCCGTCTTCAATTCGTTTACGTTGAATAGGGCGTGGCTTTCTCAAACCTGAAGCATAATGCCAAAGTTGACGTTCATTAATTCCTGTTATACGTGACAATGCAGCTTTTGTGAAAATATCGCTATAGGCGTTTAATAAAGCTTCTGTTGAAAGTTTAAATTCTAATTCATATTCTGATTTAAAAACAGATGGGATAGGATCGTTATCTATCAAACTACTCTCAACATGAAATTCAATTGCATCACGAATGTTACGTTTCATTTCTTCCAAATTTCCACCTGTAGCTACACAGCCAAGTAAAATAGGTGCATGAGCACAATAATTATTACCAGTATAATAAATATCTACTATTACTTTTCCCATAATGTTGTTCGTATTTAATGATTGGTTATTTTAATCCTGCCTGTTTTAAAACCGAATTTACCAGGAAATGTTCTAAGTCCTCGTTTTTGCCATGGTCAGGAATCGTAACAGTTCCTTTTTTAAGTAATTGGCAAAATATAATGTACCATTTAAAAAGATTTTTTTGAACGCAAAGATGCAAAGACACAAAGTCGCAACGAATATAAATTATTGTAAATCAAGTATTTTTTAGCGTCTTTGCGACTCCCGCCTTGCGGGACAAGTTTAGCGACTTAGCGTTCAAAATACGACATTATATTAGCACACTTACTTAATCGAATGTTTGTACTGCTTGTGACTTCCTTTTTGCCTTGACAGCACCCAACCATCGGCTTCAATGATTTCAATTAATTCTTTTACCTTCTTTCGCATGGCATTCAATTAATTTATTATGCAAAGATAGTAATAATACGAACGGTACCAATAAGTATTTCTTTTTTTTTATATACTTACTCAAAAAAATATAATAAGATGAGAAATTCCTTTTTTTATTACCTTCACATACCTCAAAGCGTTCTTGCAATTTGAATGTTATCTTAAAGTTTCAATAATCCAAGCAAACTCTTTTGTGTCCTGCGGACTACAAAAGGTTTGAACAAAAAAAATACCTCCAAAACCATTAAAGGTTAGGAGGTATTATTTTTTACTGTCAATGGAGTATTCGACATCCCGTTTTTACGGGACTGTTAGCTGTCAACTATTTACAGTGTAATTTTTTGTGTCAATTTACCAACACGAACGATATACATTCCTTTCGATAGGTTGTTTAATATAACTGAACCACCGGTTAATTCAGATGTTTGAACTTTTGCACCTAATGCTGAGAAAATTTCAACTTTCGAACCCTCTGCTACATTTTTTACAACTAAATTTTTGCCATCAACATGAATTTTAAAAGAAGAAGATGAAGGATTATTGGTGGATGTGGTTTTTTCACCAAAGAACATATTATCCCAAATTACAGTAGTAGTTTTATAAGTTCTAAACTCAAATGCAAAATCAGTTGTATTTGCTGGAGCAACAAACTCTACTGAGTATTTTTGCCAAGATCCTTTCACATCAGGAAAGTAGTTTGTCAAACCTGAACCACCAGGTCCCTTTAATTTTTCTAAGAGTCCAGCTGATGTTAATTCTGTATCACTCAAAAATGTTGCTCCATTTTTAAAATTACACCAAATTCTTGCATCTGTTCCATCTCCACTAACTATATAATAATCGATGTTTAAAGTGTATGTTTTACCAGGAGTTGTAGGAATAATTTGTTGATAAGCAGGATTGTTATTTGCATCTGTAACTATCTTAAAAGAATTTGAACCATCAGTTTTTAATGATGTTTCTTGTGTAATAGTTATTGATGAGGCATGCGATGCTGTTACAGGAATTGTCCAACCAGTAGGTTTTCCATCTGCCCAAGTTTCAAAACTTGGATTAACAAGTAAATTTTGTCCTTGTGCAAAAATAGCACAAGCTACGAAAGATAATAAAAAAGTAATTTTCTTCATGTTCATAATTTTTAAATGTGAATAATTTGTTAGTTTGTTTTATGCTGACAAAGATAATGGATAAATATTACAAAAACAATACATTTTTCAGCGATTTTAATTGCATTCTTTTTAATGGGAAAATCAATTTATTTAAATCGTTGAAATACAATAAAATTCTGAATTGAAGAATAGTAGAGTGATTAGAAATTGTTGATAAAAAAAGTGAACCCTCTTGTTATATTCGATTGAAAGTTAATAACAAATGCGGCGTTAACAAAAAAAAAGAAAAAAAATATTACCTTTGCAATTATTTTAAATTTACAATAGATGGTAAAAATGTTGAAGCCCGAATATATTTTTGAGACAAGTTGGGAAGTGTGTAATATGGTGGGTGGTATTTATACAGTGTTATCAACAAGAGCAGCAACATTACAAGAAACACATTCTGATAAATTAATCTTTATTGGACCTGATGTTTGGGCTGACAAACTGAATCCCTATTTTGATGAAATAGATGACTTATATGCTGACTGGAAGATTTTTACAAAAAAAGAATACGATTTAAACATACGCATTGGACGTTGGAGTATTCCGGGTAAACCAATAGCTGTTTTGGTAGATTTTATGCCTTTGATGGCGCGCAGAGATGAGATTTACGGTCGTATTTGGGAACAAGTGGGCGTAAATTCTATGACCGCTTATGGCGATTATGACGAATCGTCGATGTTTGGCTATTCCACCGGTATGATCATCGAAAGTTATTATCGGTATTTTAAATTAAATGCATCAAATCAGGTAGTTGCACACTTTAATGAGTGGATGACAACATTTGGTGCTTTTTATATTCAGGAACATTTGCCGGCTGTTGCCACACTTTTTACTACCCATGCCACTTCCATTGGTCGCTCCATAGCCGGAAATCATAAACCTTTGTACGATTATCTGGAAGAGTATAATGGTGATCAGATGGCATATGAGTTGAACATGGTTTCAAAACATTCGACCGAAAAAATTGCAGCTCATACAGTGGATTGTTTTACCACGGTAAGCGAAATAACCGGTGTGGAATGTGAACAATTGCTCGATAAAAAGCCGGATGTAATTACACCAAATGGTTTCGAAGATGATTTTGTACCCAAAGGAAGAAAATTTGCAACTTTGCGCAAAGAAGCCCGTGCAAAATTGCGTTATGTAGCCGAAACATTACTGGGTTATGAGTTGAGTGAAGATGCTTTGTTCATAAGTACTGCAGGTAGATATGAATTTAAAAACAAAGGAATTGATACTTTTTTGGAATCTTTGAAGATATTAACCACAGAATATCATGATTTGAAGAAAGAAATTGTAGTTTTCATTATGGTTCCGGCGTATATCAAAGGATTAAGGTTGGATTTAGCAACCAGTTTATTGCACCCCGAAATTAAATTTAATTCATCTAATCGCTTCACTACCCACGATTTGCACGATTATTATAATGATAGTGTAATGTCCGCTATCCATTGGTTTCACTTTACCAATCAACAAAGCCAATCCGTAAAAATCATTTTTGTGCCTTCGTATCTGAATGGTTCGGATGGTATTTTCGATAAATCGTATTATGACTTGCTTATCGGAATGGACTTAACGGTTTTTCCATCCTATTACGAACCCTGGGGCTATACTCCACTGGAGAGTGTGGCTTTTTCTGTTCCAACAATCACCACCGATTTATCCGGTTTTGGCCAATGGATTTCGCACAAATTACATGAAATAGAACAAGGTGTAGGAGTAATTCATCGGTCGGACTACAACGGATATTTAGTGGCTACACATATTTCCAAAATGATTCATCAGTTTGCAGTATATAACGAAAATGAATTAAAAGCAATTCGAAAAAAAGCATCAATAATTGCCGAAAAAGCACTTTGGAAGCATTTTATACAATATTACGACAAGGCGTATCATATTGCGCTGAGAAAGAAGAATTTGAGAGTATAATGTTTCAGGTTTCGGGGATGATAAAGTTTCGACTCTGTTAAAAAGAAGAGTCTCGCAAAAGCGGGATGTCGCTTCGCTACCGTTTGAAGGGTTTGAAGAGTTTGAAGAGTTTGAAAGGTTTGAAAGGTCCCGCAAAAGCGGGATGCCCGTTTCACTACCATTTGAAAGGTTTTAAAGGGGTTTCTGCAAACGTTTGAAATTAATAGATTTGGTTTTATCCTTATTTTATAAGCTGTTTTTTGTGATTTTGTATTAGTTTTGTGAAATTATTAAAAGGACGAGTGATATAGTAATTTAAATTTAAAAATTTGTATTAGTTAAAAAAAATATATGAAAATTAAAGTTAACAGTGTAAATGACAGAAACTTAAGGGAAATAAATGTAAAGTCACACTTACCCGAAAGTTTAAGTAAATTGGATGAAATAGCCCAAAATATTTGGTGGTCGTGGGATAGTAACGCTAAAAAATTATTTCGTGAAATAGACAAAGAAGCATGGGTTGAAGCTGCATCCAATCCTGTTTTATTGTTGAATATTCTCAACTACGAAAAATTAGTGTCATTGGGCAAAGACGAAGAATTCATTAAAAAAGTAAATACCGTATATGATGATTTTAAAGCTTATATAAATGTGCCCAAAAGCATAAAAACACCTTCAATAGCCTATTTCAGCATGGAATATGGTTTAACCGAAGTATTGAAAATATATTCGGGCGGTTTGGGGGTTTTAGCGGGCGACTATTTAAAAGAAGCCAGCGATTGCAATGTAGATTTAACTGCTGTAGGTTTTTTATATCGCTATGGTTATTTTACGCAATCACTTTCAATTGATGGACAACAAGTGCCAATTTATGAGGCTCAAAACTTCAACAACCTTCCTATTAAACAAGTAAAAGACGCTAACGATATTCCTGTTGTGGTTGAAGTTCCTTATCCAGGACGTACAGTACACGTATATTTGTGGAAAGTGTCAATTGGTCGTATTGCTCTTTACTTATTAGATACCGATAATGACTTGAATAGTGAATATGATCGCTCTATAACACATCAATTGTATGGTGGCGACTGGGAAAACCGTATGAAACAAGAACTCTTGTTGGGTGTTGGTGGTATGTTGGCTCTCAAAAAATTGGGTATTACCAAGGAAGTGTATCACTGTAACGAAGGTCATGCAGCATTGATTAATGCTCAACGTTTAGTCGACTTAATTGCCGATAAAGATTTGGCATTTAATGAAGCTTTAGAAATTGTTCGTGCCAGTTCGTTATATACCGTTCATACTCCAGTGCCTGCTGGTCACGATAGTTTTGAAGAAGGTTTGTTCAGTAAATATATGAGCGAATTTCCTCCAAAAATGAAATTGACTTGGAACGAATTTATTGATATGGGACGTGAACATCCTGGCGATCACAACGAAAAATTCAGCATGAGTACTTTTGCATGTAACACTTGCCAAGAAGTAAACGGTGTGAGTTGGTTACATGGAAAAGTGTCGCAAGAAATGTTTCAACCCATTTGGAAAGGTTATTTTCCCGAAGAATTACACGTAAACTATGTTACCAATGGCGTTCATTTGCCAACATGGACATCGAGCGAATGGAAATCGGTGTACGAAAAGTACTTTACAAAATCATTTTATGCTGATCAGTCGAACATGAAAATATGGGAAGGTGTTTATAAAATTCCGGATCAAGAAATTTGGAATACACGCATGTCGCTGAAAAACAAATTAGTAGGTTATATTAAAGATCAATTTCGCGATAATTGGTTAAAAAATCAAGGTGACCCTTCTCGTATCATGTCGGTATTGGATACTATAAATCCAAATGCATTAATTATCGGGTTTGGTCGCCGTTTTGCCACATATAAACGTGCACATTTACTTTTTACCGATTTGGAACGACTAGAAAAAATCGTGAATGATCCACTTCATCCAGTTCAATTTTTGTTTACAGGTAAAGCTCACCCTGCCGATGGCGGTGGTCAAGGTTTAATTAAACGAATTATCGAAATATCGCGTATGCCACAGTTTTTAGGAAAAGTTATTTTTCTCGAAAATTACGATATGCGCTTGGCAAAGCGCTTGATATCAGGTGTAGACATTTGGTTGAATACACCAACTCGTCCATTGGAAGCTTCGGGTACATCAGGCGAAAAAGCGCAAATGAATGGTGTGTTAAACTTTTCTATACTCGATGGATGGTGGCTCGAAGGTTACGTTAAAGGTGCTGGATGGGCATTGACAGAAAAACAAACTTATGAGAACCACGAACATCAAGATCAATTGGATGCTGCCACTATTTACAGTATGCTCGAAAATGAAATAGTGCCATTGTATTTTGCAAAAAACACCAAAGGATTTTCACCCGAATGGATTCAGGTAATTAAAAATTCGTTGGCACAAATTACACCACGTTTTACTACAAAACGGATGATAGATGATTATATCGCCAAATTCTACACAAAATTAGCAATTCGTTCAGCCTCGCTGAAAGCCAATAACTTTGCTAAAGCAAAAGAAATGGCGGCATGGAAAGAAAAAATTGCCAAAAGTTGGGAAAATATTGAAGTTGTATCGATGGAGGTTCCCGAAAAAATGATACACAATCCCCAAGTTGGCGAAATTAACAACATCAATATAGTTATAGATGTAAAAGATGTTAATGAAAAAGGTATAGGTATTGAATTAGTTGCTACTAAAATGGGTAAAAACAATGTTGATATGTTATACAGCGTGGAGGAGCTTAAACTAGTTAAAACTGAAGGCTCAAAATTGTTTTTCAATATTCAGAAACAGCTTAATATGGCTGGAACGTTTAAATATGGTTTCCGTATGTTCCCCAAAAATGAAGATTTACCACACCGTCAGGATTTCTGTTTCGTTAGGTGGATCTAATAAATTTAAAATTAATTGTAGACTGAAATTAAAAAAAGACAGATTATTCGGTCTTTTTTTTTTGCTTATGTCCTAATTTTATAACAAATATTTTATCTGGTTTTTATATAAAAAATGATTATAAAATTAAGAGTATCTTATAAAATAATTTTTACCTTTTTCATCTATCAAGAAGGTTCTACTGCTTTTTGTGTGAGTTGATGTTTAATTTAAAAATAGAGCACAAATTGCACATCCCGAGCAATGGAAGTTAAACATATATTTTCAAAATAGAATCACAAAGTTTCTCAAAATTTAAAGTATTACATAGTATAATAACTTCGTTAATGATTTATATATCAAGTTGATAAGCATCAATTTTATATATTTTTAAAGAGAATATATAAAACTATGTGAACATTTATTTTCTTAATTTTTATGACTAAGTGGAACTATATGTATAAATTGTTAATTGTTGTAATACCACACGAATTCTGTTAGTACCAAAAGAATATGATCAAAATTTCAATCATATTTCGATAAATTTAAGTAATAAGAAAATTTAAAATATTTATGTGATTGTATATTCAACCAAAGTCATCCAATAAAAATGCACAAATAAACTCCAATTGTGCAGTTTCTGCGGTTTATAATTACAAAACTATTATGATTTCGATTTACACCATTAAATAGTTTTAAACTATTGGTACAAATATCAAAAAAACCTTACTTTTGTACTGCCATTTTAAAGTATGGTAATTTTTTAAAGATAATTTTCTATGATGAAACCAATCGTTCCACCTGTGGATAAAGAGTTATTGAAACAAGAACTCACTATTGACAGGTTTCTTCGCCCAACCAACAAGGCTCACAACGAAATTTATGTTGTATCGGCTCATAACGCACCAAATGTGATGCGTGAAATTGGTCGTTTGCGCGAACTTTCCTATCGCTCAAGTGGTGGTGGAAGTGGTGAGGAAATGGATACAGACAAGTTTGATTATATGGAAAAGCCATATTATCAACTTATTGTTTGGGATCCGGAGGCTGCTGAAATTATTGGAGGTTATCGGTATCTTCCGGGCACCGAAGTTACTATGAACGAGGATGGACAACCAGAATTTGTTATGTCCCATTTGTTTATCTTTAGCCCTCGATTTATCAAAGAATTTATTCCCTATACAATTGAATTGGGCAGAGCTTTTGTACAGCCCGATTATCAGACATCCAAAATGGGTACCAAAAGTCTTTTTGCTTTAGATAATCTGTGGGATGGATTGGGAGCATTGATTCACAGTGTAAAAAATGCTCGTTATTTTATAGGTAAAGTTACAATTTACAGTAATTATCCAGTTACAGCGCGCGAATTGATTTATGAATACCTTAGTCGGAATTTTCCCGACCCCGATCATCTTATTACTTCAAGGAATTTGATTCATGTAAGTCAGAAAACCAAGTATATAGCCAATAAACTATATATTGAAAAAGACGCATCAGGAAATTACAAAGCACTTCAAAAAGCAATTCGCGCACAAGGAGTTACCATTCCGTCCATGTTTCATGCATATATTGGACTGACAGACACAATGCGGGTTTTTGGTTCAATTTTCGATGCCGATTTTGGTTCTGTTTTCGAAACAGGCATAATGATTACCATGGACGATTTGCTGGAGACAAAGAAAATGCGGTATATAGTGCCATATATAGAATATGTAAAAAAAGTAATAGAAGAACGTATAGTGGCAAAACGAGAAACCAGAGAGAAAAAGGCAATCGAAAAATCAGAAAAAAAACGGTTAAAAGCAGAGCGAAAAAGATTGAAAAAAATTGATAAGTAGTTCCAAGAGTTTAGTTACTAGTTACAAGTGTGTTTCTAAATATTAATCAAAAACATTAGAATTCAGTACTAATTAATTTAACTGCTTATCCATTTCGATAAAAATTAAAAAGCACAACAGCCATTATGTCAATGAATTAGCTTCGATTTCGCCATTTATATAAATGCTTGAAATATTGTATATTAGCAAAAACACTTGACCGAAGTGGATAAGCACTTTCATTTATAATATTATTTAATGTTACTGTCTGATAAACAATAACATAATCTATCTATAAGGTATAAAGTAATTTCGAGCAAATACTTATCATTAATTATTACATATTATTTATTTTCAAAATAAAAAACGTGCGAAGTTAAAACCAATTGGTTTTTAACTTCACACGTTTAGTTATAAAATTATACTTACACCAAATTTTCAGAGATTCTATTAGCAATTTCATTCATTTCGTCAGTACTGAGTTTCAGTTTGGGATTCCGAAAATTCATATCAGATTCATTTTTGATAGGAATTAAGTGAATGTGAGCATGTGGAACTTCTAAACCTATTACAGCCACTCCAATTCGAACACATGAAACACTTTTTTCGATAGCAATTGCCACTTTTTTTGCAAATAAAATCATGTCGGCTAAAGTGCTGTCGTTCAAATCAAAAAAATAATCTTTTTCTGCCTTTGGAATTACGAGTGTATGCCCTTTGGACATTGGGTTGATATCCAAAAATGCAAAAAACAGCTCATTTTCTGCAATTTTGTAGCAAGGAATCTCTCCTGCAATTATACGACTAAAAATTGTCATATTTATATAAATAGTTATTGGTTAATGGTTGATTTGTAAATTTGTTAAATTCAATATTCAATCAGTAAACTATAAACTAATTTCCAATACTTCAAATTCCATTTCACCCGAAGGTACAGTAACAGATGCTTTCTGACCCACTTTTTTCCCAAGTAATCCCTTGGCAATGGGTGTTGTAACAGATAGTTTACCCTCTTTTAAGTTTGCTTCACTTTCTGAAACTATAATATAGGTCATAATTTGCCCAGATTTTATGTTTTTTATTTTAACTCTGGTCAATATTTGAACTTCGTTTGTGTTAATTTTTGATTCGTCAATCATACGAGCTGAATTTATCATATTTTTCAGATTCGAAATTTTCATTTCAAGCATCCCTTGGGCTTCTTTGGCAGCATCATATTCAGCATTTTCCGATAAATCACCTTTATCGCGGGCTTCTCCAATTAGTTTCGATATAGCGGGGCGTTGCACTCTTTCAAGTTCATTCAATTCTTCTACCAATTTTTTGTAACCATCAGCGGTCATATAATTTGTTGCCATAGCGATTTCTCCATTTTTTTAAAAAAATATAACAAAAAAGAATTCCGACAATATTCGCCGGAACTCCAATTCGTTGTTTGTGTCATAATGAGTTGCAAATATACAAGTTTTTTTTATTTAGTGCAAATTGAATCAAGTATAATTGTTTTTTTCTTTTTTTCATAAAAAGCAAACAATTTCTTAAATTTATTTTAATGTGTTTCCATAAATTATATTGGAAAAAAACAATGGGTAACTTCACAGCCACCCATTGTACATTTTAACCTAAACCTTAACTATGAAAAATTTATCTGTTTGTTTACATTGCAAAATTGAGTAAAGTTTTTTAATCCTGCAAACATTTATATCAATATTTTTCAGATATATTTCGAATTTCAAGTTAAAATTAACAGTATGCTTGGTAATATATTCATTTCTAGGCTTATGTGATTTGTGAAACCATAGTTAAATAATGTGAAATTAATTTTAAATCGTGACTTAATGCCCATTTTTAGACTAGCTTAAAATAAAATATTTAAAAGCATTAATAACTTTGAATTATGAATTATGCATTACTTGGTGTATCTTTGTGCCTCAAAAAACAGTCTAATAAAGAATGAATTCAAACGAACTAACTATCGAATTAACGGATTTTAAATCAGCTTTGAACGACAAAAAACTTTTCATCGAAACCTATGGTTGTCAGATGAATATGGCAGATAGCGAAGTAGTAGCTTCAATAATGCAAATGGATGGTTTTGAGTTGACCGATAATATTGCCGAGGCAGATGCCATATTTGTAAACACCTGTTCTATTCGCGATAATGCTGAGCAAAAGGTAATTAACCGATTAAAGTATTTTGAAACACTCAAAGGTAAAAATAAAAAACTGATTATTGGAGTGGTAGGCTGTATGGCCGAACGAGTGAAAGATGAATTAATCAATAAACATGGTGTTCATATCGTTGTAGGTCCGGATGCATATTTGGATATTCCAAATTTGATTGGAAGTGTGGAGCATGGAAATAAAACCATTAATGTAGAACTTTCAACTACCGAAACTTATAGTGAAATACTTCCTACACGCATTGGTAAATCCATTTCGGGGTTTATTTCCATTATGCGTGGTTGTAATAATTTTTGTTCTTATTGCATTGTTCCTTACACACGCGGAAGAGAACGAAGTCGTGATGTGGAAAGCATTTTGAACGAACTCAAAGATTTACAAGCTAAGAATTATAAAGAAGTGACTTTACTGGGTCAAAATGTAAATTCATATCACATCGCAAAAGCCGGTGAATTGATTGAGTTTCCAGAATTGTTGCGCATTGTAGCCGAAGCTGCACCCGAAATTCGTTTCAGGTTTTCAACTTCGCACCCCAAAGATATGACCGATTGTACACTAGAAACCATTGCGCAATATCCCAACTTATGTAAAGCAATACATTTACCCGTACAATCGGGCAGTGACGCAATTTTGAAATTGATGAACCGAAAATATACCCGTGAATGGTATTTGGAACGTATTGCAGCTATTCGTCGCATTTTGCCCGAAGCATCCATAAGTACTGATGTGTTTTGTGGTTTTCATGGCGAAACGGAAGTAGATCATCAGCTTACACTTTCACTCTTACGTGAGGTTAATTTCGATTTGGCATTTATGTTTAAATATTCCGAACGTCCCGGAACTTTTGCTGCCAAAAATTTACCGGATAATATACCCGAAAAAGAAAAATTACGTCGGTTAGCCGAAATTATTGATGTACAACGAGAATTGACGCATCAGGGAAATCATCGTGATATTGGAAAAACTTTCGAAGTATTGGTCGAAGGATTTTCCAAAAAGTCGAAAGAACAACTTTTTGGTCGTACATCACAAAATAAAGTGGTAATTTTCCCACGAATTAATAGACATATTGGCGAAACTATTCAAGTAAAAATTTTAAGTGCTTCTTCGGCGGCACTTATTGGCGAAGTAATAGAATAACAAAGTATTTTTGAATTATTACGATGGCGGCAAATTTATTGTCGCCATTTTTGTTAACTTAATATTTAATTTAGAATACCCTAGCTAGTTAATTAATGTAAACAAGACAGAAGTAAAATAATTAAAGAAATTTTTCCGCAATGATTTGTTTTGTTTAAATCAATGTTGTACTTTTATGCAAAATTTCAAAAAAGTCAACAATTTATATGATTTTGTTGAAATTGAGCGAATTGGTAGTCCAAATTTTTTTGAATATTGACAACATTTACGGCATATTGCTATTTTAAGTAAATTAACAATAAATAGTTTGAGTTTTGTTGTATTTTACTTTAAACTTCTAGAATATTAATCGTAATTGTATTTCATTCTTCTTTTTTGATTAACGAGTAACAATTCCAATTTTAAAACTTTGAATAGAAAATATATTTAGATATAATCACAAAAGTAAAAGCAAATTATGACAAAATTGAAAACTTTGGCTGATCTTAAAAAAATGAAGGAATTGCTTGAAGCTTGCAGTGCAAAATACCTTAAGCATCTCCATGTTTGTGGAGGTACCGGTTGCCATGCTGCTCAAAGTAAATGCCTGAACTTTAACCTTAATGAAATTTTAACAGACAAAGGATTAGATCAAGAAGTGCTGGTTACAATGACAGGATGTTTTGGTTTCTGCGAAAAAGGACCGATTGTAAAAGTGTTGCATGACAATACTTTATACACCGAAGTGACACCAAAAGATGCCCGAGAAATTGTAGAAGAGCATATTGTAAAAGGTAACAAAGTTGAACGAATGTTTTACACCGATCCCGCAACAAACGTTCAGGTTAGCGATTCTCAGAAAATGGGATTTTACAAGAAACAACATCGTATTGCTTTACGAAATTGTGGCGCAATCAATCCTGAAAATATTGAAGACTCTATCATAAATGACGGTTATCTGGCACTTGGGAAAGTGCTCACACAGATGAATGCCCAACAAACCATCGATATTATTAAAAAATCTGGACTAAGAGGTCGTGGAGGTGGAGGTTTTCCTACGGGCTTGAAATGGGAAATAACCAGCAAAGTGGCTGCTGATCAAAAGTATGTAGTTTGTAATGCAGATGAAGGAGATCCTGGTGCATTTATGGATCGTGCTATTTTGGAAGGCGACCCTCATTCGGTCATTGAGGCCATGGCCATTTGCGGTTATTCTATTGGTGGAACAAAAGGGTTGGTTTATATTCGTGCCGAATATCCATTGGCAATTACCCGATTAAAAATGGCAATTAATCAGGCACGTGAGCTTGGATTATTAGGCGAAAATATAATGGGAACCGGCTTCAATTTCGACATAGAATTGCGTTACGGAGCTGGTGCATTTGTTTGTGGCGAGGAAACTGCTTTAATTCTTTCTATGGAAGGCTTGCGGGGTGAACCAACTTTCAAACCACCATTTCCTTCAGTTTCAGGCTATTTAAACAAGCCAACCAATGTGAACAATGTAGAAACATTTGTCAATATTCCAGTTATAATTAATAAAGGCGGAGATTGGTATGCAAGCATTGGAACTGAAAAATCGAAGGGTACTAAAGTATTTGCTTTAGCCGGAAAAATCAACAATGTTGGTTTAATTGAAGTGCCTATGGGAATAACGCTTCGCGAAATTATTTTCGAAATTGGTGGTGGAATAAAAGATGGCAAAAAATTTAAAGCTGTTCAAACCGGAGGACCTTCGGGTGGCTGTTTGACAGAGAAACACCTTGACACAGCTATTGACTATGACAACCTTGTCGAAGCAGGTTCAATGATGGGTTCGGGCGGGATGATTGTGCTTGACGAAGATGATTGTATGGTTTCCGTAGCAAAATTTTACCTCGACTTCATTGTCGAAGAATCCTGCGGAAAATGTACTCCTTGCCGCATTGGAAACAAACGCTTGTACGAAATTCTCGAAAGAATTACACAGGGCAAAGGCACTATGGAAGATATGGAGAGATTAAAAAACCTAAGTTCAGTAATTAAGGATACTTCGTTGTGCGGATTGGGTCAAACTTCTCCAAATCCTGTTCTTTCTACTATTTTAAATTTTAAAGAAGAGTACTTGGAACACATTATCGACAAAAAATGTCGAGCAGGTCAATGTAAGTCATTGCTACATTACTACATTGAACCCGACCAATGTGTGGGTTGTACGGCTTGTAAACGCTGCTGTCCAGTGAATGCAATTACTGGCGACAAAAAACAAGCACATGTGATTAATCAGGATTTATGTATTAAGTGTGGTGCTTGTGAAGAAAAATGTGCATTCGATGCCATCAGTATTAAATTAGAAAAAAATAAGCTCGTAGAACATGGAAATGATTAAACTTAAAATAGATAATAAAATTGTAGAAGTCGAAAAAGGAACTTCACTTTTAAAGGCAGCCAGAAAAGTCGGAATCGAGATACCTTCACTTTGTCATTTCGAACTTTGCGATATGAAAATTGAAAATAAGCCCGGTGGCTGCCGAGTTTGCGTGGTAGAAGTTGAAGGTCGTAAAAATCTTGCTCCTTCTTGTGCTACAGAAGCCATTGAGGGAATGGTTGTGAATACACATAATATCCGTGTGTTGAATGCACGCCGAACCATTGTTAAATTAATGATTTCCGATCATCCATTCGATTGTTTGGTGTGTGCAAAGTCCGGAAGTTGTGAGTTGCAAAGCATTGCCACTAAATTTGGAATTCGGGACATTCCATATCAGGGTGAGAAATCAACTTATCGTAAAGATACGTCACCGTCCATCATTCGCGATGTAGATAAATGTATTATGTGTCGTCGTTGCGAAATGATGTGCAATGAAATACAAACGGTTGGTGCCTTATCGGCTGTTAATAGAGGATTTAAATCGGTAGTTGCACCTGCATTTGAAATGGATTTAGAGAAATCACCTTGTACCTATTGCGGACAATGTGTTTCGGTATGTCCAACCGGTGCATTGACAGAAGTTGACCATTCTAATGATGTACTTCGCGCCCTTTCCGATAAATCAAAAACTGTTATAGTGCAAACGGCTCCTGCTGTACGTGCAGCTTTGGGCGAAGAATTTGGCTTAGAACCAGGCACTTCGGTGACAGGGAAAATGGTTGCTGCTTTACGTCGTTTGGGCTTTAAGTACGTGTTCGATACTGATTTTGCTGCCGATCTTACTATTATGGAGGAAAGCACAGAGTTGTTGGGTCGTTTGAACCGTCATTTGAGTGGTGATACGACTGTGAAATTACCAATGCTGACTTCTTGTTGTCCGGGTTGGGTAAACTTTTTTGAACATAACTTCTCTGATTTGTTGGATATTCCTTCGACGGCCAAATCGCCGCAACAAATGTTTGGAGCAATAGCAAAATCATATTTTGCTGAGAAAATTGGCGTAAACCGCAAAGATTTAGTAGTTGTTTCAATCATGCCTTGTCTGGCAAAAAAATATGAATGTCAACGCGATGAATTTAAGGTAGATGGTAATCCGGATGTTGACTTTTCATTATCTACACGTGAGTTGGCATTATTTATTAAACAGGCAAATATTGATTTTATGGATTTGCCGGAAGAAGGATTTGATAATCCGATGGGCGAATCAACAGGCGCTGGTGTTATTTTTGGTAATACGGGTGGTGTTATTGAAGCGGCTTGTCGCACAGCCTACGAATTGCATACCGGAAAAACACTGGAAAAAGTGGATCTGAAATTATTACGTGGTATGGAGGGTATTCGTTCGGCAACTATTGATTTTGATGGATTGCCTTTTAATATCGGTATAGCACACGGATTGGCCAATGCGCGTAAACTATTGAATGACGTTAGAGCAGGAGTATCGAAATATCATGCCATTGAAATTATGGCTTGTCCCGGTGGCTGTATTGGTGGTGGTGGTCAGCCGTTCCATCATGGTGACAGTGAAATTTTGAAAAAACGCGCTGCTTCGCTTTATAGCGAAGATAATGGAAAAGTATTACGTAAATCGCATCAAAATCCTGATATTATTAAATTGTACGATGAGTTTTTAGGTGAACCTTGTGGTCATAAATCTCATAAATTATTGCATACTACGTATTTTGATAAAGGTAATGAAGTGTCTATTCATGAGTAATTTACAATAGATAAAAGTCTTTTAACACAGAAAAATAATTATAAAATTCAGTCGTATGATTAGCAAAATAATATCTGAGGATAATACAATTAAAACAGGAGATGCAATAAAAACGTCGAAGGAAGCTGGTGAAATAATACAAAAATTAGATAAAACATCGACTATGTATACGTATGCTTCAGCAGATAAAGATAAAGTAAAAGTTAAGTTTCGTCTATCAGATGACAAAATTAACAAAATAAAGGAAATCTGTCAATTATTTAATAATGAAGCAGGAGAACTTATCAATGTACTACATCAAACTCAACAGGCTTTTGGTTATTTACCAGCTGAAGTACAGGAAGTAATCGCTCATTCGTTGAATATTTCAACTGCACGTGTTTATGGCGTGGTTACTTTTTACTCCTATTTCACTATGATTCCAAAAGGTCGTTTTCCAATTTCAATTTGTACAGGAACTGCATGTTATGTAAGAGGTGCGGAAAAAGTACTTGAAGAGTTCAAACGACAATTGGGTATTTCAGTTGGCGAAACTTCAACAGATGGTAAATTCTCGATAAGTTGCTTGCGCTGCGTGGGTGCATGTGGATTGGCACCGGTAATTCTGGTTGGTGAAAAAGTGTACGGACGAGTTTCGCCCGATGGAGTAAAAGCTATTATTGAAGCATATAAAGATAGGTAATTATCAAATTTTACAAGTAATAATAACAGCCCATATAATTAAAGATTTTTTTCTGTAATAGCTTGTAATGTCGAAACAATTTACTACTTTTGTATCACTTTTAGAGAGAATTGTTTGGAATTATTATTTTGTATTTCAGCGTATTAAATAATATACAAACTCCTATATAATATAAACTAAAACAAAAATTTATGTGGTTACTTGACTCCTCAATTGGGCGAAAGCTTATTATGAGTATCACGGGGGTGTTTCTCGTGATATTTTTATTGTTTCACAGCATTATGAATATTGTGGTGATTATTTCGCCCGAAGGATATAATGCTATCTGTGCATTTCTAGGCGCAAATTGGTATGCTTTAGTAGGTACAAGTATGCTGGCAGCTGGTTTTGTTTTTCACATTTTGTATGCTCTGTATCTTACTTTTCAGAATATGAGGGCACGAGGCCAACAGAAGTACTCTGTAACTAAAAATCAAAAAAGTGTGGATTGGGCTTCTCAAAACATGTTGGTGTTGGGAATTATTGTGCTCGGTTTCCTTGGCTTACACATGTTTAACTTTTGGTACAAAATGCAATTTGCAGAAATTAGTGGTATTCATACCGGACAATTTGACCCAGCCAATGGTGCTGCTTATGTAGAAGATTTATTTAGTAATTGGGCATATTGCGTGCTTTACATTGTATGGCTGTCGGCACTGTGGTTTCACATTACACATGGAGTTTGGAGTGCATTGCATACATTGGGTTTGAATAATAGAACTTGGTTGCCACGTGTAAAAATGTTTGCAAATATAATTTCATCCATAGTGATTTTGATGTTTATGTCTATCCCTGTTTATTACTTATTTGGGTGTGCAACCTAATTGTAAATTCTAAAATTGTAAATTAAATTATGGCAAAGAAACAAGAATCTACTGCGGTAGAAGCAACAAAAATAGATGCTAGAATTCCGGAGGGTGTTTTAGCTGAAAAATGGAGTAATTACAAAGCCCATCAAAAATTAGTAAATCCATCCAATAAACGTCGATTGGATATTATCGTTGTCGGTACTGGACTTGCCGGTTCTTCGGCTGCTGCGTCGATGGCCGAATTGGGTTTCAATGTATTAAACTTTTGTATTCAGGATTCTCCCCGTCGTGCGCATTCTATTGCTGCACAAGGTGGTATCAATGCTGCAAAAAATTATCAAAACGATGGCGACTCGGTTTACCGTCTTTTCTACGATACTATCAAAGGTGGCGATTATCGCGCCCGCGAAGCCAATGTATATCGTTTGGCCGAAGTGTCCAACGGAATTATCGACCAATGTGTGGCACAAGGTGTTCCATTTGCCCGTGAATATGGCGGCTTGCTCGACAACCGTTCATTTGGTGGAGCTCAGGTTTCGCGTACTTTTTATGCAAAAGGACAAACCGGACAACAATTATTACTTGGTGCATATTCGGCTTTAAGCCGTCAGGTAGGCAAAGGAGCTGTCAAATTGTTTTCGCGTTACGAAATGTTGGATGTTGTAATTATCGATGGTCGTGCCCGTGGTATTATTGCCCGTAATTTGGTTTCGGGCAAAATTGAAAGATTTTTTGCGCATGCGGTGGTAGTTGGAAGCGGTGGTTACGGAAATACTTTTTTCCTTTCGACCAATGCCATGACTTCAAATGCATCGGCTGCGGTTCAAATGTATAAAAAAGGAGCATATATTTCAAATCCTGCCTATTGTCAAATTCACCCGACCTGTATTCCGGTTCACGGCGAAACTCAATCGAAACTGACTTTGATGTCGGAATCATTGCGTAACGATGGTCGTATTTGGGTGCCAAAACTGAAAGAGGATGCTGAAGCTATCCGTGCCGGAAAGAAAAAAGCAACCGATTTGAAAGAAGATGAACGCGATTATTACCTCGAACGCCGTTATCCTGCTTTTGGTAACTTAGTGCCCCGCGATGTGGCTTCACGTGCTGCCAAAGAACGTTGCGATGCAGGTTATGGAGTTGGTAATACCGGTTTGGCTGTTTATCTTGATTTTTCTTCGTCCATCGAGCGTTTAGGTGAAAATACTATCCGTGCCCGTTACGGAAACCTTTTCCAAATGTATGAAAAAATTGTTGACGAAAATCCATATAAAATGCCTATGATGATTTATCCGGCCATTCACTACACAATGGGTGGCGTTTGGGTGGATTACGAATTACAAACTTCGGTCAAAGGTTTATTCTGTATTGGTGAAGCCAATTTTTCCGATCATGGTGCAAACCGTTTGGGTGCTTCGGCTTTGATGCAGGGTTTGGCCGATGGATATTTTGTATTACCATATACCATTCAGAATTATTTAGCCGATCAGATTCAAGTACCACGTTTAAGTACCGATTTACCAGAGTTTGACCAAGCCGAAAAAGGGATTCGCGCCAAAATCGAAAAAATCATGAAAATTCAGGGTGATACATCTGTCGATTCTATTCATCGTGAATTGGGTTTAATCATGTGGGATTTTGTAGGTATGGGACGTAACAAAGCAGGTTTGGAAACAGCATTGGAAAAAATAAAAGCAGTTCGTCATGAATTCTGGACAAAAGTGTATGTTCCGGGTGTAAGTACCGATTTGAATGTGGAACTCGAAAAAGCCTTACGTATGGCCGATTTTATCGAAATCGGCGAACTCATTGCCCGTGACGCTTTGATGCGCGAAGAATCGTGTGGCGGTCACTTTCGCGAAGAATACCAAACACCGGATGGTGAAGCACTTCGTAACGACGAAGAATTCTCATTTGCTTCATGTTGGAAATTCAATGGCGAAGGTGAAGAACCCGAATTGCTGAAAGAAGCACTCGATTATGAATTTGTTCATCGTCAACAACGGAATTATAAGGCGTAAGATAGTAACTAGTTACAAGTTACTAGTTACAAGAAAAGAGGTTTTCATTTAAAAGTAGATAAATGATTAGCATATGACCAGTCATAAAGATCTAAAAGTTTGGCAAAAGGGAATTGATTTAGTGAAATTAATCTATGAAATCACTAGTTCGTTTCCGACCAACGAACAATTTGGATTGGTATCGCAAATGAGAAGAGCTGCAGTTTCAATACCTTCAAATATTGCTGAAGGTTGTGGCCGAAATTCCGATAAGGAATTGGTTCATTTTCTTTATATTTGCTTGGGCTCAGCCTCTGAACTAGAAACACAAATTATTATTTCCCAAGAGTTAGATTTTTTAGAAAAAGAAAAATCTGAACAAATTCAGATTCTTGTTTTCGAAATAATAAAAATGACTTCTTCGCATATTAAATCTATTAAAGTTCGTACAGAAATATAATAAATAAATTACTAATAACTGTTACACTACCAGCTTCCGGTTCTTTAAACTTGTAACTCGTAACTTGTAACTCGTAACTATATTCCCATGGAAAAAAATATAAATTTAACGTTAAAAATTTGGCGTCAAGCCGGTCCTAAAGTAAAAGGCGAATTCGAAACTTATAAATTGGACAATGTATCGACCGATAATTCATTCCTCGAAATGCTCGACATTCTGAATGAAAAATTAGTTAAAGAACGCAAAGAACCAATTGCATTTGATCATGATTGCCGCGAAGGAATTTGTGGAATGTGTAGTTTGTTTATTAATGGTCATCCGCACGGACTTGATGGTGAAACCACAACTTGCCAGCTTCATATTCGTCGTTTTCACAACGGTCAAACCATTACAATTGAGCCTTGGCGTTCGGCGGCATTTCCTGTAATCAAAGATTTGATGGTCGATCGTGGCGCTTTTGATAAAATAATTCAAGCCGGAGGTTATGTATCTGTCAATACCGGTGGCGTACCTGATGGAAATGCAATTCCGATTTCGAAAGTTTTTGCCGACGAGGCAATGGACGCAGCTTCGTGCATTGGTTGTGGAGCCTGTGCCGCTACCTGTAAAAACGGTTCAGCCATGTTGTTTGTAGCAGCTAAAGTAAGTCAACTGGCATTACTACCACAGGGAAAAGTGGAAGCAGCACATCGTGCTAAAGCCATGGTAGCCAAAATGGATGAACTTGGTTTCGGTAATTGTACCAATACCGGAGCTTGCGAAGCCGAATGCCCCAAAGCCATTTCTATTTCGCATATTGCCCGCTTGAACCGTGAATTTTTAAGTGCTAAATTTAAAGATTAATTACCTGCTTAATAATAATAAAAAAAGACCATATCGGTATTCGATATGGTCTTTTTTTGTGCAATAGAAACACTAGAATTTATTTCTGATTATCTATCTGGTATATTCCGTTTTGCATCTTATGAATTAATTTTAACTTCAATTTATGTCATTAAAATTCTACTTTTTGTTAGTTCAACTTATCTAGCTGAATTCCGAAAAAAAAATACTGATATTTACTGTTTTAATTCTATTTGTAAAAAACAATCTATATATTTGCATGTAATTGGAATGAATTTGCATTTTTATGTTTTAAAAGTGTGATTCCTCAGAGAAATTTCATTTTAATTGATATCAAAGCAAGCTGATAACCCTTAATTCAGGACTGAAATGCACATGCTAAAAGATAAAAAGTTGAAAGAATTTCGTTACGGCGAAGATTCGATGACCATTGGAAATGCACTCAACTTAGCCCGTGGTATTGAAAAAGGAATTTTGACTGCTGAAGTACAGGCTAAAGTACAGATGAACAGAGAGGTAGTGCAACAGATTGTTAGCAAACGGAAAATAGTATATGGCATAAATACCGGTTTCGGACCATTGTGCACTACATTGATTGGCAAACAAGATACCCGAAAACTCCAGTACAACCTGTTGATGAGCCACAGTGTAGGTGTTGGTAACCCGATTGACAAGGAAATTGCTAGTCTGATGTTGATACTCAAGGTTCACGCCTTGTGCAAAGGATATTCGGGCATTGCCATCGAAACTATCGAACGTATTTTTTGGCATATCGATAATGATGTTATTCCTTATGTGCCCGAACAGGGTTCTGTCGGTGCATCCGGCGATTTGGCACCACTTTCGCATTTATTTCTGCCACTTGTTGGATTGGGAAATGTTTGGTATAAAAACCAGCTAAAACCTATGTCCGAAGTTTTGGAACTGTTGAGCATGAAACCGGTTGATTTGGGACCAAAAGAAGGTTTAGCGTTGATAAACGGAACGCAGTTTATAAGTGCTCATGCGGTTATTTTGTTGGAAAAATTCCAGAATTGCCTCGATCATGCCGATATCATTGCAGCCATCGACCACGAAGCCATGATGGGTTCTGTCAAATGTTTTGATGAAGAATTGCACAATCTCCGACCCTATTCCGGCAGTTTGTATGTGGCAAAACGCATGCGGGCACTGCTTCATCATTCACAAATTGTCACTTCGCATAAAAATTGCCACCGGGTTCAAGATCCATATTCGCTGCGCTGCATTCCGCAGGTTCATGGTGCTTCGCGCAATGCCTGGCTGCATCTGAAAGAAACCATTCTTATAGAAATTAACTCGGTTACCGACAATCCCATTATTTTTTCTGAAGATAAAACCATTAGTGGTGGGCATTTCCATGGTCAACCCATTGCCATGCCCATCGATTATGCCGGACTGGCAGCAGCCGAATTGGGTAATATTGCCGATCGTCGGGTTTATTTGTCGATGATGGAAAGTGTTCCCGGATTACCAAAATTACTTATGAAACACACCGGACTGAATTCGGGATTTATGATTTTACAATATACCACAGCAGCATTGGTAAGCGAAAATAAAACACAGTGTTTTCCTGCCAGTGCCGACAGTATTCCCACTTCGCTCGGTCAGGAAGACCATGTGAGCATGGGTTCTATCGGCGTTCGCAAAAGCCTGCGTATTGTTGCTAATCTTGAAAAAATTCTGGCTATCGAAATGCTGACAGCTGCACAAGGATTCGATTTTCGCCGACCGCTGAAGTCGGGTGTGTTGGTCGAAGAAGCCCACAAACTGATACGTGAACAAATTCCCTTTGCCGATACCGACCGGATATTCTCCGACGACATTGAAAAAGCCATTGGGTTGATTCAGTCAAAACGCATTATAAGTCACTTGAATCAGAGTGTCGTGAAACATCATATTGATTTTAAAAACGAAAATCATGAATTATTCGGAATTTATTGAGAAATACGCTTCCCATCCGCATTATAAAGCTCCGACAGGAAATCAGTTGCAAGCGAGGTCATGGCAAACGGAAGCACCGTTACGGATGTTCCTGAATAATCTGGACGCTGAAGTGGCCGAAGATCCCGCGAACCTGATTGTGTATGGTGGAACAGGACAGGCTGCCCGTAATACCGATGCAGTAAAAGAAATTATTCGAATTCTACTCGAAATGGATGAAAATGTTTCACTTTTGGTTCAATCCGGCAAACCGATTGGATTGGTTCGGTCACATCCACAGGCACCACGGGTGATGATTGCCAATAGCAACCTCGTTCCTGCCTGGGCAACTTGGGAGCATTTCGAAGAATTGAAATCGAGAGGTTTGATGATGTATGGGCAAATGACTGCCGGTAGTTGGATTTACATTGGTTCACAGGGAATTTTGCAAGGAACTTTTGAAACATTTGTGGAGTGTGGCAGAAAATATTTCAACGGAAATTTAAATTCAAAACTAATTGTTTCGGGAGGAATTGGAGGAATGAGTGGCGCTCAACCACTCGCTGCAACTATGGCAGGAGCTGTTTTTCTCGGTGTGGATGTGGATGCTGAACGAATAAAAAAACGGCTGGATACGCGGTATCTCGATAAAATGACTTCGGATTACAGTGAAGCAATAGGCTGGATTCTTGAAGCCAAAGAAAAAGGAGAAGTGCTTTCGGTAGGATTAGTAGGCGATATTGGCGATGTTCTAGAAAAACTATTGAGCGACAGCATTATTCCAGATATTCTTACCGATCAGACTTCGGCTCACGATCCGTTGCACGGATATGTTCCCAATGGATTGACCCTGAAAGAAGCTTATGAAATGAGAAAATCAAACCCGACAGCATATAAAGAGCGTTCGCTGAAAAGCATGGCACGTCATGTGGGTTTCATGCTCGAAATGCAAAAACGGGGGAGCATAACATTCGATTATGGAAATAACTTGCGTGAGTTTGCTCATCAGGGTGGCGAAATACATGCTTTCGATTATGATGGTTTTGTTCCTAAATTTATTCGTCCGCTTTTCTGCGATGGCAAAGGTCCCTTTCGCTGGGTGGCACTTTCGGGCGATCCTGAAGATATTTTTACTACAGACAGAGAATTAATGAAACTTTTTTCTGAAAATGAGCATTTAATTAAATGGCTGACAGAAGCACAGGAAAAAGTTCCATTTCAGGGATTGCCAAGTCGTATTTGTTGGTTGGGAATGAGTGAACGCGAAAAAGCAGGTTTGATGTTTAATCAATTGGTAAAAGAAGGAAAAGTAAAAGCACCGATTGTTATTGGACGCGATCATCTGGATTGTGGCTCGGTAGCTTCACCCAATCGTGAAACGGAAGGAATGTTGGATGGCAGTGACGCCGTTTCCGACTGGCCATTGCTCAATTTAATGGCAAATACAGGCGGTGGTGCAACTTGGGTTTCGTTCCATCACGGTGGCGGTGTTGGCATTGGTTATTCACAACATGCGGGCATGGTAGTAATAGCCGATGGAACCGACAGGGCAGCCGAATGCCTGAGTCGTGTTTTGTACAACGATCCGGCAATGGGAATTTATCGTCATGCCGACGCAGGATATGAAATTGCTATAGAAAACAGAAGAAAATTTGATATGAATTTTAATTTATGATACTTACCGGACCTTTCAAACAATTGCTTACCATGGATAAATTGCCCGAAAAAGGTCATTTATCCGATGAACAAATGGAAATCATTCCTGATGGTGGAATTGTGCATCACAATGGAAAGATAGTTGCAGTTGGTAATTTTGAACAGTTAAAAGTCCTATTTTCGGATGCCAATATTGAATTATTAGAAGGTGATTTTGTCGGTTTGCCCGGAATGATTGATGTTCATACCCATATTTGTTGGGCGGGATCACGGGCAACTGACTATGACATGCGCCTTGCCGGAAAAAGTTACCTCGAAATTGCTGAATCGGGTGGTGGAATTTGGAGTACCGTTCAGAAAACACGTGAAGCATCGATTGCCGAACTGGCTGAATTAACCACTCAACGTGCACAAAAACTACTGGAACAGGGCGTTACAACTATTGAGGTAAAAAGTGGATATGGATTATCGATTGAACAGGAGTTAAAAATACTGGAAGCAATAAAACTCGCAGATAGCAATTCAATTGCCGATTTAATTCCAACTTGTCTTGCAGCACACATTTTACCAAAAGATTTTAAAGGTAACGAAAATGAATATTTGCAACATATTATAGAAAAATTATTGCCCGAAATAAAGAAAAGAAAATTATCAAATCGAATTGATATTTTTATTGAAAAAAGTGCTTTCTCAGTTACAGCAGCCAGAAAATATTTGATGAAAGCAAAAGAAATGGGTTTTGATATTACGATTCACGGCGACCAGTTTAGTGTTAGTGTTGGTGCTGTAGCATTGGCAAACGAAGTTCAGGCGTTGAGTATCGATCATCTGGAAGCAGCAAATAAGGCGGAAATTGCTTTTTTGGCAATGAGGAATGTCATTCCTGTTGTATTGCCGGGTGCATCTATTGGATTGGGCGAACCTTTTGCACCCGCACACCAATTACTTGATGCCGAAACTTCACTGGTTATTGCTTCCGACTGGAATCCAGGTTCTGCACCAATGGGAAATTTATTGGTAGAAGCAGCTTTGTTGGGAGTTTATGAAAAACTGACTTCAGCAGAAGTACTTGCTGCACTGACTTGCAGAGCCGCTAATGCCTTAAAAAAACAGGACAGGGGAATTTTAAAACAAGGTTATATCGCCGATTTTATTGCATTTAAAACGAATGATTTTCGGGAAATAATCTACCGACAAGGAGAATTAAGACCTGGTAAAGTATGGAAGACAGGGAAACAAGCCCTCTAAAATAAGCCACCAAAATTCACCGATGTGGGACTTTAAGAACGGAAGTTCTAAAATGCTAGCAAACAAGCAACAAAATAATATGAAACACGAATCAAATCAATCTTTATCTAAAGAGAATGTAAAATCAGAGCTAATCCAAAATTTCCACCAGCGGGGGGATTCAGGAGGGCTTCAAATCATTGAATGCGTTCCCAATTTCAGCGAGGGTCGTGATATGGGAATTATCAATAAAATTCTCGAAGTGATTAAATCGGAAGATGGTGTGAAACTCATTGATGTTGATCCCGGAAAAGCCACGAACCGCACTGTAGTAACTTTTGTAGGTGAACCAAAACAGGTTTGTGAAGCGGCTTTTCGTGCAGTGAAAATGGCTGCAGAGCTTATCGATATGAGCAAACACAAAGGTGAACATCCACGTTTTGGAGCCACAGATGTGCTTCCATTAATTCCAATTAAAGGTATTAGCATGGACGAAACTGCTGAATATGCCTGTAAATTAGGAAAACGTATTGCTAATGAATTGGGTATTCCGATTTATTTTTACGAATTTGCTGCAATAGAAGAAAAACGCCGTAATCTGGCAGATTGCCGTGCAGGCGAATACGAAGGATTGCCACAAAAACTTGCCAATCCTGTATGGAAACCCGATTCTGGTCCGACTAAATTCAATGAACAGGTATGTAAAACTGGAGCAACAGCAGTGAGTGCCCGTAATTTTTTGATAGCCTACAATGTGAATCTCAATACCACTTCCACACGTTGGGCAAATGCAATAGCTTTTGATATTCGTGAGAAAGGACGTGTTAAAAGGGCTGGAAATTCATTGACAGGAAAAATTGAGAAAGACGAATATGGTCAACCGGTGTACATTCAGGGATTGTTGAAAGGTGTTAAAGGAATCGGTTGGTACATAGAAGAATACGGCATCGCCCAGTTGTCGTTCAATATCACCGATACAACAGCTGTTTCTATGCATCAGGTTTTTGAATTGGCTTGTGAACGGGCAGCTATGCGTGGAATTCGTGTTACCGGCTCCGAATTGGTGGGTGTTGTTCCGTTGCAGGCAATGCTCGATGTCGGAAAATATTTTTTACGTAAACAACATCGTTCTACCGGTATTTCGGACAAGGAAATTTTGAAAATTGCTGTTAAATCACTTGGTTTGGATGAGTTGGCTCCTTTTGATCCGAAAAAGAAAATTATTGAATACCTTATGGAAAATGAATCACCAAAAAAGTTGGTTGACTTCACTGTTAGAGAATTTACACACGAAACAGCTTCCGAATCGGCTGCACCCGGTGGTGGCTCTGTCGCTGCCTGTATGGGTGCCATGGGTGCTGCTTTGGGAACAATGGTGGCAAATTTGTCGGCTCATAAAAAAGGCTGGGACGACCGTTGGGAAGAATTTACCTATTGGGCAGAAAAAGGCAAAACAGCACATGATGAATTGCTCCAGCTGATTGACGAAGACACACAGGCTTTCAATGCTATTATGAATGCTTATGGGCTTCCCCAAAAAGATGATAAAGAAAAACAGTTAAGAAAAGATGCCATTCAACATGCCACCCGAAAAGCCATGGAAATTCCGTTCAGAGTAATGCAGGTCAGTTACGAATCGATGGAAGTAATGATGGAAATGGCTCAAACCGGTAATCCGAATTCGGTTTCAGATGCGGGAGTTGGAGTACTTGCTGCACGATCTGCAGTTTTAGGGGCTGCACTCAATGTAAAAATCAATGCAGGTAGTCTGACGGACAAAGAATTTGTGACTCAACTGCTTAAAAAAGTTACTGAAATGGAACAAAATACCATCGAGTTGGAAAGTCAGATTTTGGAGATTGTGAATCGAAAGATAGGTGGAGTTTAGTCAGAAATAAATTAATAAAAAGTTTTTTTATTCGAGTTTCTGTTTATTAAATATTATTTTTCAATACATTGTTGTCCGCTAAAAGCGGTATTTAAAAATTTATTGTTGTTATAAGGTC
>JACDZH010000254.1 GCA_013426815.1 Paludibacter sp. | reverse complement strand
AAGACCTTATAACAACAATAAATTTTTAAATACCGCTTTTAGCGGACAACAATGGATTAAAATATGACTTTAAACGATAAGAATTTTTAGTCTCACTTGTAAGTTGTTGTCTTCAAACCTAAGAAAAGTTTATTCATTAAGAACTATTTTTATAAATGGTTCAATGCTTTTCACAAGTAGTTCTGTAACGCTTCAAGGAAATTTGGAGCGTTTTCGTTTTAACAATGAACCCTAATAAATTAGTAATTTACTCGTTTTTACGACTAAAAAATACTATCTTTGTCCGTCTTTTTCGGGATACTGAGAAAATGGTAAAAATTGATAATTACAATAATATAAAAGATTGATATATATATGGGATTTTATGATTTTTTAGGTAAGATTTTCGGAAGTAAAGATAAACGTGATTTAAAAGAAATTTCGCCAATTGTTGATAAAATTAAGGCTGTTTATGATGAAATTGCATCACTTTCGAATGATGAATTGCGTGCTCGCACTGAATTACTCAAAACGCGAATTCAAGATTATGTGGCAACAGAAGTAACCCGCATTGCTGAATTGAAGGCAAGTATTGAAGAAACAGAAATCAACCTTCGTGAAAAAATTTACAACGAAGTTGATAAACTGGAAAAAGAAATTACAGCCAAATACGAAGAAGTACTGGATGAAATTCTGCCCGAAGCGTTTAGTATTATGAAGGATACTGCACGCCGAATTTCAGAAAATGCTATCATCGAAGTTACTGCTAATGATTTTGACCGCGAACTGGCAACAAAACATGATTTTGTAAGTATTCAGGGCGATAAAGCTCTTTATAAAAATGAATGGACTGCCGGTGGAAACCTTATTAAATGGGAAATGGTTCATTACGATGTGCAACTATTTGGTGGTGTGGTACTTCACAAAGGAAAAATTTCGGAAATGGGAACCGGTGAAGGAAAAACATTAGTGGCTACTCTTCCGGTTTTTCTAAATGCATTGACCCGTAATGGTGTACATCTTGTAACTGTGAACGATTACTTATCCAAACGTGACTCCGAATGGATGGGACCGCTGTATATGTTTCACGGTTTGTCGGTAGATTGCATTGATAAACACCGCCCCAACTCAGAAGAACGTCGATTGGCTTATTTAGCCGATATTACATTTGGAACAAATAACGAATTTGGTTTCGATTATTTGCGTGATAATATGGCTACTGCCCCACTCGATTTAGTTCAACGCAAACATAATTATGCCATTGTGGATGAGGTCGATTCCGTATTGATTGACGATGCGCGAACTCCTTTGATTATTTCAGGTCCGGTGCCAAAAGGTGAAGACCAATTGTTTGAAGATTTACGTCCAAAAGTGGAACGGTTGGTAAATACACAAAAAACACTGGCAACCAAATATCTTGCCGATGCGCGAAATTTGATGAAATCGGAAGATAAAAAAGAACAGGAAGAAGGAGCTTTGCTTTTATTCCGTTCATACAAGGGAATGCCTAAGAACAAACCACTGATAAAATATTTAAGCGAACAAGGCGTAAAGGCAATTTTGCTGAAAACTGAAGAGTTTTATATGCAGGAAAACAATCGGAACATGTACATTGCAACTGATCCATTGTACTTTGTAATTGACGAAAAGCAAAACTCCATTGAACTGACTGACAAAGGTATTGATTTAATAACCGATAGTAGCGACGATAAACATTTTTTTGTATTACCTGATGTAGGAAGTGATATTGCCGAATTGGAAAAAAACAAATCACTTTCCTTAGAAGAAAAACAATCGAAAAAAGACGAAATTCTACAAAACTATGCTGTAAAATCAGAAAATGTTCACACCATAAATCAGTTATTAAAAGCTTACACCTTATTCGAAAAAGATGTAGAATATGTGGTGATGGAAAATAAGGTGAAAATTGTGGACGAACAAACGGGTCGTATTATGGACGGTCGTCGTTATTCTGATGGTTTGCACCAGGCAATTGAAGCCAAGGAAAAAGTAACTGTAGAAGCTGCTACACAGACATTTGCAACCATTACATTGCAAAATTACTTCCGTATGTATCACAAACTTTCGGGGATGACTGGAACTGCTGAAACGGAAGCCGGAGAACTTTGGGACATCTACAAATTGGATGTGGTGGTTATTCCTACCAATCGCCCCATTGCACGTAAAGATATGGAAGACCGCGTTTATAAAACCAAACGTGAGAAATACACCGCTGTTATTGAAGAAGTAGTAAACTTGGTTGAAGTGGGACGTCCGGTTTTGGTGGGTACAACTTCGGTGGAAATATCCGAGTTATTGAGCCGGATGTTGAATGGTCGAAAAATCAGACACAATGTGTTGAATGCCAAGCTGCACCAACGAGAAGCCGAAATTGTAGCTGAAGCTGGTCAAAAAGGAACTGTGACAATTGCCACCAACATGGCAGGTCGTGGTACCGACATTAAGCTGACGCAAGAAGTAAAAGATGCCGGTGGTTTGGCAATTATTGGTACCGAACGTCACGAAAGTCGTCGTGTCGACCGTCAATTGCGTGGTCGTGCAGGTCGTCAGGGTGATCCTGGTTCTTCAATTTTTTACGTTTCTTTAGAAGATGATTTGATGCGTTTATTTGGCTCGGAACGTATTTCGGGTATAATGGATAAACTTGGTTTCGAAGAGGGCGAAATGATTGAACATTCCATGATTTCAAAATCTATTGAACGTGCTCAAAAGAAAGTAGAAGAGAACAACTTTGGTATCCGTAAACGTTTATTGGAATATGATGACGTTATGAATTCGCAACGCGAAGTGGTTTATTCCAAACGCCGTCACGCTCTGATGGGCGAACGTATCGGCGTGGATATCACCAATATGATATATGATGCTTCTGACAGTACAGTTGAAGTTGCTAAAAGCAATGGAGATTTTGATGAATTGGAAGAAAACCTGCTAAAAACATTTGCAATGGATGCACCATTTAGCAATGAAGAATTTAGTTCGGGCAAAACACAAGATTTGTGTAACCGAGTGGCTGATGCTGCTTTGGGAACTTTCAAACGAAAAATGGACAAATTAGCGTCAATTGCTTATCCAGTTATCAAACAAGTTTACGAAAAACAAGGTCAACAATATGAAAATATATTGATTCCGGTAAGTGATGGCAAACGTGTATTTAACATTACAGCACATTTGGAGACAGCTTATAAAAACGAAGCACGTGAAGTTGTAAAAGCTTTCGAAAAGCAAACTTTGCTCTATATCATTGATGATGAGTGGAAAGAACACCTTAGACAGTTAGACGAATTGCGTAATTCGGTACAAAACGCCAGCTACGAACAAAAAGACCCATTATTGATTTATAAATTGGAATCATTCGGTTTGTTTAAGGAAATGATTGACAGCATCAATCGTAAAGTGTTAGCTGTTTTGATGCGTGGTCAAATACCAATGCGTGAACCGGAACAAGTACGCGAAGCCCGACCAAGTCAACGAATGGATTTAAGTAAGTACCGCACCCAAAAAGACGATGTCAGTAATCGTGGAGAAGATCCAACCAAGCAAGATACACGTGAACCACAAAAGCCTCAACCAATTCATGTGGAAAAAAAAGTAGGTAGAAATGATCCATGTCCTTGTGGAAGTGGAAAAAAATATAAAAATTGCCATGGAGCTTAGATTAATTGATAATTAATAACTGATAACTGATAATTAACAGTTTACAGTTGATAGCTAATTGATATATGCGTAATTAAGTTCGATTTTTTTGGATTTGGTTACGCATGTTTTTAAGCGATAGTTTGAGTCAATTTTAAATTGTCAGATTAATAAAAATTAAAAGTAAATCAATTATTAGACATTATATAAGTTATAAAATCATTGATACATTATTTTAAAATTAGAA
>JACDZH010000253.1 GCA_013426815.1 Paludibacter sp. | reverse complement strand
AGATGTATCGCCCAAGATAAACAGGTAGTCTTTTTGATCTGCTCATCCAAATTTATTGCTACATATAAGGAGATTTTTTATGAAACTTGTCAATATGACCTCTATTACCGGACGCATTAAGCTCGAAAGTGGCTTGCACATTGGAGCAGGTGACACCGAATTACGGATTGGTGGCACAGACAACTCTGTTATCAAGCACCCACACACTGGGGAGCCTTACATCCCGGGTTCTTCCCTAAAGGGCAAAGTTCGCGCACTGCTTGAAATGCGAAGTGGTCTGTTGACCAAAGCAGGCAACGGTAAACCCTTAAGTGCTAGTATTCTGAAAAAGAATCTTTCCCCCACAGAACAGAAGGAGGCTATTGCCATCCTTCAACTGTTTGGTGTCAGCGGTGCCGATGACCAGGAAACCCAGGAAATCGGGCCTTCTCGAGCCGCCTTTGCCGATTCCTCTCTCAATGATTTAAGCCGAGAGGCAGTTAAAGTCGGAAACTGGTCTTTCTTTGAGGTGAAATCCGAGAATTCCATAGACCGCATCAAAGGTGTTGCGGAACATCCTCGCTTTACCGAGCGTGTGGTAGCTGGACTCGCTTTTGATTTTTCCATCACTATCAAAAAAATGGAGGGCGATGAGGAACTGCAAACGCTCTTGTTGCAGGGACTCAAGCTCCTCGAACATGACGCTTTGGGTGGTAGCGGAAGTCGAGGATATGGACGGGTTCATTTTGAATTTGATGATACCGCGCTCCAGGATTCTTTTGACAAGCTGCAACTTTTTTCGTGAGGTGACGTCGTGCGCATTTATGCAATAACTATCAAACCTATGTCACCTTTTGGCACTCCCTTGAAAGGTGATACCATCTTCGGCCAATTCTGCTGGCAGGTGGCAGAGAACCAGGAACTCTTGAGAAATGGCCTTGACCACTGGATACGCCGCTATCCAGAACAACCATTTGCTGTTTTTTCCAGTGCTTGGCCAAAAATCAGTACAGCGAATGAAACAATCTACGCCATTCGGCGGCCAGTGTTGCCCCAATCGCTGCTTGATGATCCTGAATATAATGCCACATGTGAGGAACAGCTCAAAGGACGCAAAGAAAAGAAAGCCAGAAAATGGCTGCTTGTCGGGGAAGATCTTGAAATAAAGATGGCTTGGGAGTTCACGGTGAACGACAGAGACCTTTACTGGCGTGTTTTGAATACTCTCTCCGAGAAAATTCAAAAAAAATTACGTATGACTCCCATCCATCATCAAAGCCCGGTTAGTTCAGCCGAACAGCAACACAATTCCATTAACCGGCTTACCATGACCACCGGCAAGGGAGAGTTTGCCCCTTATGTTTCCGATAACATTCATTTCATGCCAGGAATGGAATTGGTCATCTTTGCCGGAATAGATGAAGATGCCTGCAGTGTAGAGGAGCTGCGACAATCCTTTACTCGTATGGGGCAATGGGGATTTGGCCGTGATGCCAGCACCGGACTGGGCCGATTTTCTCTGGAAGATATTAAAGAAATCGCACCACCTAGAGCAGAACGGGCTAATGCCTGTCTGACTTTGGGGCCATGCGTGCCGGAACTCGAAACTTACACGGCCTCGTATCATAATCCCTTTACCCGCTTTGGCCGACATGGCGTACAAATGCTCCACTCCAGCAAACCCTTCAAAAATCCAGTGGTCATGGCGGATGAGGGCGCAGTTTTTGTGCCCCATGCGGGAAAGTTTCCCGTCAAACCGTACATTGGACGAGCGGTGCAACATATTTCCAAAGCGCAGCCCGAAGCGGTGTGTCAGGGGTATTCCCTCTACCTGCCAATGCAGATGCCAGTCCTGAATAAAGGAGAAAACTAATGGCGTTTAAAACCGTTGATTTCCGCCAGCAATCAAAACCTTTCCCAGCCCAACAGGTTGCACACACCACAGGGAAAGACCAGACCGTCTATTTCCGGCTTACCACAGCAGCACCGCTGCATATTGGTTGCGATGAAGTTTATGAGCCAACATCTTTTGTCATTGATACGAAGGCCAAGCACCTTGTCAGTTTTGAGACTGCCTCTTTACTCGAAAAACTTGATGCCGAGGACTTAAAGAAATTTTCTGAAATTTGCAAAAAAGGCACTATCGTCTCCCTGCTTGAACTCTTCAAATTCATGCGCTCCCAAGTTACTCTGGCCGAAGGCCAAAGAATTAAAGTGCCCGAAGCATTCATTCAACATTATGAAATCACACTTAATTTACCACAAATTGAACACAAAGTAGGGCAAGAGCTTAACAGCTTCCAGATTAAACGGACCTCGTTTGATCCTCTGACCGGTAATGCTTATATCCCAGGCTCTGCTATCAAAGGGGCCATTCGCACCGCAGTGCTTAATTTGCGGAACAATGGAAGAAGTACGCCACAATTCAAGGGAAGGGATGCTGGAAGACAAATCCAAGAGCAACTTCTGGGTTTCGAATTCAACCATCTTGAGACTGACCCCTTCCGACTTCTCAAGGTATCAGATTTCTTCCCTGTAAACGAAGTTGCACGAGCGGTTACATACGCTGTTGATAAAAAGAAAAAGCCCAGCGATAAAGAATCACAAGCCCCATACCAGATCTTGGAAACAATTGAATCTGGTGCTGAATTTATAGGCAGCCTCACCGTTCTCGCTCCACCAGGAAAAGACGCTGGAATTCGTAATCCACTTTCGCTGGATGAAATAACAAAAGCATTAACCTTCTTTTATGGCTCTGAAAAACAAAAAGAAGATGAAATAGTCCTTACTATCGGAGTTTCCCCAGTTAATCTTGTTGTAAATGGGAAATCCCTACCCCTGCGTATTGGCCGCCACAGCGGTGCGGAGTGTGTTACCATTAATGGCCAGCGTCATATCAAAATCATGCAAGGTCGAGACAATCCCCCAAAAGAATTGGATCACGCCACTACTGTCTGGCTGGCGGCAGGAACTAAAAAGCCGACCACAAACCAGGACTTGAAACCCTTTGGTTGGATCCAATTCGAGCCGCTTGCCATTGAAGAAGGACAAAGATTGAGGGAAAAAGCTGAGTTAATAAAGACCGCCGCCCTAAATAGCCTGCGGGACAAGATCTTCGCCAGGAAAAAACAGGAGGAGGAAAACCGTGAGAAAGAGGCAGCACAACAACAAAAAGCTGCTGAAGAGGCTGCCCGGCTGGCGGCGGAAGCAGTAGAAAAAGAAGCGGCAGCAGAGCGTGAACGGCAACTCTTGGACGCAATGAGTGAAACCGAACGTGATGTTTATTTCATACAGAAGGCTGGAACACCGGACGATGTCATTGGGAATATTTACAAAAAACTTGATAAACTCAACCCTGAAGATCAGAAAACCATCGCCACAGCCATAAGAAATCGCTGGGAATCAGGGGGGAAATGGGCACGAAACCAATGTACTCCAGCGCAGTGGGAAAAGGTTAAGAAGGTAAAATCCTTTCTCGTAACTGAACCAATATCCGACAATCTCTCCCCCGAAGAACAGACAGCCGTGGAGCAGATTGAAAAACTTGTCGACTGGGGTGCCTGGAAAAACGCAGAAAAGGCAGGGGCTGCCATGGAATCTTTGCCCCTTCCGGCCTTGAAAAAATTGCGTGAGAAGTTCACGACCTGGAAAATTAAGGACGGCAAGGGAGATAAGCCCTTAATCTGGAAATCCTTGAATAAACTCATCAACCAAAGATAACCAGCCATGCCGTATGACGATCATGACAAGATCTTTGATAAAGACGATGTCATGGATTTCCTGATGTACAAGGAATGCGAAAAAGAAGTTCGCAAACAGCAGGGTGGTGGCGACAAGGGCGGCTGCGTGGGAAGTTTGCTCCTGCTGGCTGCGCCTGTGGGTCTGTTTGTGACCTTCTATCAAATGTTCTTCAAATAGTAACCCAATGTCATTTACTTAAGAACCAAAAACAATTTAACATATTGTAATTACAACA
>JACDZH010000252.1 GCA_013426815.1 Paludibacter sp. | reverse complement strand
TTCATGGGTAATATCAATATGGTGGCGTGTCGTGGTGCTCATAAACTTGTTGAACTATGAGATCCCTTTTTTTTCTGCATCAGGACTTCCTTTATGAGCATAACGTATGAGCTAAACGGCGAGTGTCGGGTCAGCACCACGAGACCGGTTGATCGATTTGTTAGCAGCTGCCATAACGAAGGCAGAGAAAATAACAATGTCTTGCAAGAAATGGATAAACCATGCCCAGAAAATGCCGTTTGTTTCCACCACCGACTTCGCCAGCAACCAGCCCAATAAACCCGCCATGAGTGCACCCAATATACCGTTGGGCATGCCGCGAAGATGTGGTGCGCCAAAGACGGTCGCCGAAATGAGAAGTATGTTAGCGGTCTCAACAGAGCCAACGAGTGGCACAATAATGCCAAGACGGTATACCACCTCCTCGGAGAATGAATTTGTGACGGAAAACAACAGAACCCACGGAAGGAATGGAATGACCTGCCTTAGGCCATCAACGGATTTATGAAACTTTAAATAGACAAAGGTTGATGTGGCAAGTGTGATGAAAAGCGACAGACTGGCTCCAAGGCTAAGCCATGACTCACCTTCCGAGATTGCCAGCCAAGAGACCCCTTTGGCGGGAGCGGCGATATTGCCCGGCGCGAAGAAGGCCGAGAAGTTGACTTCATTCACGAAAAAGACAGCGAACAAAACAAGCGTGGCCACACCTAACAGCAGAGCTTGATATTTTGATTGGGTGTTGATGTACTCCAGGCCACTAACAGAAAACGGTGACTTTTCCGCGAACCGGCTCAGGTTCAGGATGACGGCCGTAGCAACAATGACGATAACTAGCGCGATCGTGACTGCCATTCGATTTCTTCTCCTTAGCGGTTAACAAGTAATTAAGAAGATCCGCAGATCATCCCAACCTGCTGAATGTGCGGGATGTTTTCATCTGCCGACATACTTATTCCAATTCGCTTTCAAAATGAGACTAATTTGTGCTCAGTTGACTCATATCATAAGGGTATGCGTCGACACATTTCGTCAACTTGAAAGCGAATTGGACTTAAGCTCTTTATCTTGTCAGCGTGAGAACTGTAGGTAATCTCCCGAAAAGTACGTTCAATAATCCTGGAAATCTTGCCCAGCTCGAATATTTATTTTACTGCATGTAATCCAGAAATGAAAGGATATCCAGTTTTAAGCGAACATCGTATAATCCAAGTCCCCGGCCTATTGCTGACACTGTTCGAGAGATACCTTGCGGCAAAGGATATTTGAGAAAATCTTCGGGGGAAGTTCTGGAATTTCTGGGGACATTCAACTTGATTTCAGCAAATAATGTACTGGAAGAGGTGCAGGATTTTCCTCGGATTGTCAGCCGAGGCTGATATCAGGCGCTGAAGAGACTGAAGATGGACTCGTCTTCGAGGTTGGCTCGCAGTTCATTGAGCCAGAGATCAATATCTGCGGCCTGCCACTGGAGGTCGTAATGGACCCAGAGTTGAGGAATAAAATAGAATAAAATAGGGTCAGAGAAAAATTAACCCTGGAAATCTTGTCCTGCTCGAATATTTATTTTACTGCATGTAATCCAGAAATAAAAGGATGTCCAGTTTTTAGCGAACATCTTATGCCACGTCCCTGGCGTATTGCTGACACTGTTCGAGAGATACCTTGCGGCAGAGGATATTTGAGAAAATCTTCGTGCGAAAATTGGGGTCAGAAAATTGGGGTCAGAGTAAAAAGAATTCTGGTTTTTTACTCTATTGTCAACAATGCGCCAGATGTTTCTTGATTCCTTTGCGAGAACAAAGTAGAGTCAGTGTTGACATTATACGACTTCTAATGACATTTCTTCTATTGTGCCAGGGAGGACTCAAATGAGCCAAATCACCGCAAGACTTCCAGATGACCTCGTGGCGTCACTGGACAAGGCGGCTGCCAGACTGCGCCGAACAAGGGCTGATGTTGTGCGTCAGGCAGTGGAATATTACCTGGATGACTTCGAAGACCTGGCAGCCGCCATTCATGTGCTGCAGGACCCCGCTGATGCGACGCTGGACTGGGAAACCGTCAGGAATGAGCTACTCAATCAAAATTAAGCACAGCGCCGCGAAGGCGTTGCAAAAACTGCCAAGGGAAGAACAGCTTCGCATTATTTCAGCCATTGACCAACTCCAGACTAATCCCGCTGCGGGGGGCGTATTGAAGGGTGAATTCGCAGGGCTGCGCCGTATTCGCATTGGCACATACAGGGTGGTATATGAGGCGCAGGAGCAGGAACTGGTGATTCTGGTCATCCGAATTGGTCATAGGCGCGATGTGTATCGTTAGCAATGACCTCGCACGAAAAATGTGGTCAGAAGAAAATAACGAAGAAGGAAAATTAGTCCGAATAAAATGGGAATAAAATGGGGTCAGAGAAAAATTAACCCTGGAAAACTTGCCCTGCTGGAATATTTATTTTACTGCATGTAATCCAGAAATGAAAGGATATCCATTTGTTAGCGAACATCTTATGATCCACGTCCCTGGCGTATTGCTGACACTGTTCGAGAGATACCTTGCGGCAAAGGATACTTGAGAAAATATTCGGGGGAAGTTCTGAAATTTCTGGGGACATTCAACTTAATTCCAGCAAAAAATGTACTGGATAAAGTGCGGGATTTTCCTGGGATTGTTCAGCCGGGGCTGTTCTCAGGCGCTGAAGAGGCTGAAGATGGACTCGTCTTCGAGGTTGGCTCGCAGTTCATTGAGCCAGAGATCAATATCTTCGGCCTGCCACTGGAGGTCGTAATGGACCCAGAGTTGAGTGATTACGGGGGTAAAATCATGGATTAATTCCATGAGTTCCTTGCCGCTGCAACTCTTTCCGGTTTGGAGAATATGGCTGAGGATATCAGCCATGTGGATGATCAGGGGGAAGGTTTCCCCGTCCGGAGCACGATCGGGGCAATGGTGATAGCCGGCTGAAAAGCAGAACTGTTCGGCGAACAGCCAGCGGTTCAGGAGGCGCATGCCGACCGTGTCATGGCTGATGCCGAAGGCCTCCTCTTCTTTCAAGAAGAAAGATTGGCGCAGGGTATCGGTGAGTTCGTACACCTCGTTATAGCTGTTAGGGAGTGCGCTGAGCATGATCAGTTTGCCGATATCATGAATAAGTCCGGCGATATAGAGCTGGCTGGGTGGGTGCCTGCTTTGTCGATTGTGGGTGGCTATAATTCTGGCCGCCAGTCCGCAGGTCAGGGAGTGCTGCCAGAGGTCGTCGATGTTCTTTTTGTTGGTGTTTCTGAATTTCTGAAAAGAGTTGAACATTGCCTGGGTCAGGACAATATTGCGGATCTCCTGGAATCCGAGGACCACGATGGCCTCCTGGATGGTGCAAACGGCACGCGGTCTGCCGAAGAAGGCGGAATTGGCGGTTTTGAGAATGGAGGCACACATCGCCATATCAGGCAGGATAGCCTGCATCAGTTCGCTGGCGGAACTATCCGGGTTGCCGGTAATCTCCATAACCCGGCTGACCGTGGTCGGCAGGGACGGAAAGGAGTCGATCTGTTTGAGAATGTTTGAGGAATTGATTGCCGTCATTCTATGATTGGGACTTTTTTTGAGAGTGGGGTGGCTTGGGCTGCGGAGCGCCGCCGGTGATCTGCTGAGTGATCTGTAATTTGGTCTTGTTGTAGAGTTTTTCGTCAAGGGGGATAAGCTGCTGCTCGTAAATGATTTCGAGGACCAGTAAGACAAGGGCTGGATCCCATTGCGTTCCCGCCCCTTTGCGGAGTTCTTCGATGATCGCGCGCGGGGTGAGGCGCTTTCGGTAGGGCCGGTCCCCGTTCATTGCGGCCAGGGAATCAATCAGGCTGAAGATCCTTGAGGCCAGGGGAATCTCATCTCCTGCCAGGCCTTCCGGGTAGCCGCTGCCGTCATAGTGTTCTCCCTGACAGAGCAGCATCGTGCGTTCATTGGCGAAATAGTCAAATTG
>JACDZH010000251.1 GCA_013426815.1 Paludibacter sp. | reverse complement strand
AGAGGTTTAGGGGTGAGATTCCCCTTTACCTACTCGATTGGTTTTGTGTTTCGTTTTATTTTCGGCTGTTTAGTTGTAATTTCACTCGTTCATATTAATCATCGTTTGCTGTTTCTAACCTGCACTTTTCTCCTGTAAAATGAAAATTCTGCCTTTCATTTAGTAGAAAGGAAAGTGTTGCCACTGATTTATCAAGCTTAGTAGCAGTTTTTACTTTTCAAAAATTGTCAAAATATTATATAAGCCGCCAAATACAGTGTATAATGGTGGCTATAGTTTAATCTTAGAAGATATTTGGTTTAATCTTTTAATATTATTGTTTTTTTCTGTACTACAACACCGTCTACAATTAAATGAAAGTAATATATGCCTCTCGGTTTGTTTTTTAATGAAATTTGAAGATTTGGTTTATTCTTATCTTTTATTTTCGTTATTAATCCAGAATATTCATTCCATACCTGAATTTCAAATTCACCTGCATATTGATTATTTTTTTGTTTTGTTGTGTAATCTTCAGTGAGTAAATTATTGTCATCTATAACTGCGGTTTGATCAAAAGCAGTAACAAGATTTATGTTGATTAGATCACTTGTCGGATTTGGAGAAAGTAACATGGAAAGAGTTTCACATATTACTTCAATATCTAATTGTGCATTACCTGTACCACACGAATTACCATAAGTACATGATACTATTCCACTACCACAGCCAGTTCCTTTAACTGTGAAAGATGATGAAGTTGTAGAACCTACAGGTATTACGCCTCCACCTGCACTCCAACTGAAACTTGTAATACCCTGACCACTAACATCGTTTAAAGTATAGGTTCTAGTTCTTCCTTTCAACATTGTTTCGATTCCATTTATTGTTGTATGTGGACCAACCAAAATATTTTTTGTGACGGTGAAAAATGAATTGATTACTGCAGTTAATATTACGTTTCCATTTCCAGTTTTAGTTACAGTTATTGGATTACCAGTTGCTGGATGGCTAACTATACCTGAGGGACTTGAAGTCCAGGAAACAGTATAACCCGCTGGTAGATTCTGAATTGAGTATGTGCCTTGACCACAAATTAATTGAGATGAACCTGTAATTGTGTATTGAAATTGAGACCCAATACCCACTGCATGCCAAGCATTTGTAACCGCTACTACTTCATATGAATTTGCTCCGAACAAATCTATAGCTGCATTAATTGAATAAATTCTTGCATCAGAATAACCATATGTAGGTAATAAATAGTTCGTTTCCATTCTATAAACAATTCTTGCTGCTTTGCTTATTCCTATACCCTCCACTAAATAATTATTCCCAATATCATTAGTTCCAGTTCCACCTTGTGATAAAAGAAAAAACCAGAAATTACCTATGCCACTATTTGTGTGTACACCACATCTATCATTAGCTTCCGTAGGAGTACATCCCACAGTACTAAACCAGTTTGTTCCAAGGTAGGTGTCAGGTTGATTGAAAAGATTTGGATTACTCATTGATCTTGCACCACCCCAAAAAACATCCTCTCCACAAATCCATGTTTGTTTTCCTGTAGTTGACCATTGTTCAACGCAAGCTCCCCAAATATCTGAAAGATTTTCATTTAAAGCTCCCGATTCTTTCTCGTAAGTCAAACCTGTTCCATTGCCAACAGAGCTATTGCATACCGCATGACCTAATTCATGAGCACAAATATCCAAACTTACAGTCGGGCTAAAGAAAAATCCATCACCATAAAACATAGATTTTTCTGATTGAAGCCAAAAAGCATTATCCATATTGATTGGGACATAGCCATTATTCCTATCGCGAGTTTGAACGTGAACATAACTTCTTATTGTACCATTATTATTATCATAACTAATTCTATTATGGACTGTGTGAAAATAGTCAAATGTTGTTTCTGCTCCCCAATGAGCATCCAATGCTGCATTATCGTGGTTTGCATTATTGAATTCTGCTGGAGTCCAATTGTTATCGTTGTCAGTAAAATCAGTTGCATTAGCTAAACCAGAAGTTACATCTGAAACATAGTATGCGGGATTTCTGTTAAAATTGCGTGTTTGTATTACTGTATTTGTTGAACCTCTGTTTACTTCTTGTAAACGATAAGTACTTGAAAGTAAATCTGTGGTAATAGTTCTACTACCGGAGTATATTGTTGAGGCAGTCCCTGTAGCATTTACATTATATACCAAAGGCTGAATTTTAATCATTTCACTGGTTTCGCAATCAATATATCCGTAGAAATTTTCAAAAATTGTCTCTCCTGTAAGATTAGCTTTATATGCTAGATGCCATTGTTCATCATTGCCTTTTATTAATACAACTTCATAGTTAATTCCTCTTTGTGTTATTGGATTCTCAACACTTTTTTCAATATCTAATAATTTTACATTGTATTTTCCTTTTTTCCTTGATAATTCATGTTTTTCTAAAGCCGAATCAAAAGAGAATTTGGGCTTGTTTTTTATAGTTTTGGGAATCCTTGCAAATTCACCATTTAAAGAAATAATCTGCCCAGATTTGTTTTTGTGAATTATATACTCACAAAATTCCACCTTAATGCCATTAACTACTTGTTGATATTTTTCGTGTGTCATACCCAAATCGTCAGTAATTATCTTATAAAGATAGAAATCAACACCAGTTTCAGACTTTAGTATGCTTTTTAAGAAGTCTTTTGTTTCCTTTGGCGTAAGAGGCTTAATACTTTCACTAATTCGTGCAAATCTAATCGTGCCATCATTCGCTGTGTCTTTTACCATAATAATTTGTTGCGAACTGACATTGTTAAATGCACATAGCAGAAACAATAAAAATAGAAGTAATGCTGTTTTTTTCATAAAATCTAAATTAATTAAAGGGTCATTTTAAAAATAATTTGTTTAGTTGATAAGATAAAAATACTTTTATTAGATGGTTGAACTGCTTTTAACGAAAGAGAAATGTCGTTTAATGTGTCTTTATATATTGTTTCTATGGTTTTAAAATCATCGTTCGTTTTGAAGATAGAAAAACCAGAACCAAAATATTTTATTTTGTTTTTTATGGCTATCGCATAGTATGAGCCGGCTAAACCATTGAGATTATTTAATTGCGCCCATGTAGCTCCTCCATTTGTTGTTTTGTAAATGTTGTTATTATATGTGAATGCATAACCAACATTATCATCAATAAAACTTAGGCAGGTTACAAACTCTGCCAATGAATTTATTTCTACCCAAGTGTTTCCCCCATTAATAGTTTTGAGTAATGTCCCGAAACTACCTTGATCTCCTGCAAATCCTCCATAAGCATACCCTACATTACTGCTTGTAAAGAATAATTGTCCGACCCCTCCAAATCCGTCGTAGTTAAAAACAGTTTCCCAACTAATGCCTCCATTTTTAGTTTGTAATATATCTCCTGTCCAACAAACAAATCCTATTTGCGTTGTTTTAAAATTAATTCCTGTATAAGCAGAACCACACTGCAAATCTCCAAGATTAGTCCAATTTTCGCCTCCGTCTTTGCTAAAACAAACACCACAATGATCGTCTCTCGTATTATATGTCGCATATACTGAATCAGTAGTCTGAGCATATATTGTTCGAATTACAGATGACGGACTTTTATCGATATAAACGGGAATGACTTTCCATGTAAGACCTCCATTAATAGTTTTCGCAACTACAGCCGTCCCTGTATTTAATTCAAACCCACCTGATATAAATCCCACATTTTCGTTTGCGAAACTTAAATCTGTTGGAGTTGCATTATCGAAGACTTTAATTTTTGATATAATTTCATTGGACTTATAACAATCATCGCAACCAAATAAACACATACTGAAAATGATTACAAAACAAGAAAAATATTTACTAGGATCTTTTTTTTTCATTTTAATTCTAATTATTGTGATTAACTAAGCTGTTTTTTTACTATGCCGCCTAACGACTAAGGCTAAGTGCATTTGGCGGTTTGCGGGAGTATTCACTGTCGCA
>JACDZH010000250.1 GCA_013426815.1 Paludibacter sp. | reverse complement strand
TCATAAAATATTCTGTATCATCAACTTAGGGGTGCTGAGTAGTTACGAAATTTATTACAAAAACAGACTATTTCTTTAGAAATAGCCTGTCATAAAAAAATACACAAAAAAAATTATTGTAGGCAATTTTACTATGTTTTAGTAATTTTTCTATTCTTGAGTTATTTTATTAAAAACTAGATATTTATAAATAACAACATTGTTTTGCAATTAATTAAGAGTTATATGCTTTTTCACCATGTTCGTAATAGTCTAGACCATTTTCTTCTTCTTTCTTGCTTACCCTAATACCTATAGTATATTTAATACCATAGAATAAAACTAATCCACAAGCTATTGACCATGCTGCAACAGCTCCAATACCAATAAGTTGTGTTACAATTAAATCGGTACCACCACCGAAGAACAAACCTGCTATACCGTTTTCTTTGGCAAAGAACCCAACCATCAATGTTCCAAATACACCGTTGATACCATGTACAGAAATTGCTCCAACTGGATCATCAATTTTTACTACATTGTCAAAGAATTCTACTGCTAATACAACTAATACCCCAGCCATAAGTCCAATAAAAATTGCTCCACCAGGAGTAACTGTATCACATCCAGCTGTTATTGCAACCAAACCTGCCAACACACCGTTTAGGGTCATCGATAAACCAGGTTTACCATATTTCACCCAAGTAAATGCTAAAGTTGCAATACCTCCGGCTGCAGCAGCAGCATTTGTAGTTACAAATATTCTAGCCACCAATTCAGGATTTGACAAACTTAAAGTAGAGCCAGGATTAAATCCAAACCAACCTAACCAAAGTAGGAAAACTCCTAATGTTCCGATTAATAAGTTATGTCCAGGAATTGCATTGGCTTTTCCGTTTTTGTATTTTCCAATACGAGGTCCGAGTACTGCTGCTCCAACTAATGATAACCAACCTCCCACTGAATGCACAACTGTTGATCCAGCAAAGTCATGAAATCCCATTTGTGCTAACCAACCACCGCCCCAAATCCAATGTCCAGATATTGGATAAATAATAACTGAAATAAAAGCACTGTAGATAAGGTATGCACTAAATTTTGTACGTTCTGCCATTGCTCCCGATACAATTGTTGCAGCAGTAGCAGCAAATACCAATTGGAAAAAGAAAAAAGCTAAATTTGGGATACCCGTTGGAGCATGATTTACTTCGGAAAATGGTTCTATTGCTCCAAACCAACCACTACCAGCACCAAACATGATGCCGTAACCAACTAACCAGAAAACTATTGTTCCGATACAAAAATCCATTAAGTTTTTGAAAAGAATATTTGTTGTATTTTTTGCTCTTGTAAAACCTGCTTCAACTAATGCAAATCCTGCTTGCATAAAAAATACCAGTGCACCTGTGATAAGAATCCAAAACGTGTCTATACTTGCTGTAAATGCTGCTAAATCCATAATTCGTATTTTTTAGATTATTCTTTTATATATAATGATTCGGGACCTTTTTCGCCTGTACGAATTCGTACTGACTCATCTATGGTAGAAATAAAGATTTTTCCATCACCCATTTCTCCTGTTTGTGCTGCTTTTACAATGGCATTTGTTGCTGCATCCACAAATTTATCACGACAAACAAAAGAAATTGTACGACGTTCAATTAATCTTGTTTCATATACAACGGCTCTATAAATAGCACCCGATTTCTCATTTCCAACTCCTGTAACATCCCAGTAAGTAAGAAAATCAATTCCAACCTCATGGAGTGCTATAAGTACTTCGTCAAACTGAGATCTTCTAATAATTGCTTCAATTTTTTTCATTGTTTTCATTTTAAAAATTAGTAATACTATTTCTTTAAAAATAAGATATTAAATGTTTTTATTACAATGTAATACCTGCCACAAAATAGAGTGAAGAAGGTTTGTCAACATCGGCTGCATCCTTAGTGCTCAGATTTGCACCTAAAATGCCATATACCGGCAAACTGAATTTATCTGAGATTATAATTGATTTGTTTACTTTTACACCGATATTTGTAATTGCAAGCCCTGAAGTATTATACACCATAACACTTTTCAATAATGATGCTCCACAAAAAACTTTAGCATTTGCAGAAAGTGGGTAACTTAATTCAACATAAGTAGAAAAAGCATTTTTCCCCGTTGAAAGTGTATCGGCACCTGCAAAAAAAGTATTCAACGTTGCACTTAATGGAAATGATTCTGCTCCAGTGTAAGCAAGTGTTGCTTCGAACATGTGGTCGCTACCTTTATTGTATTTAAAATAGCTGCTGTTGAATCCCCAGTTGTAATCTGTCACCGTCAAAGCCAATGAACTTGAAAACACATAAGTTGCGTACAAGTCTACTTCCTTAACATTACCAATAAAACTACTGGATGCCCAAGAACCAATGGTTAAAGCACCTGTTGTAAACGAAACATAGGGTTGAATGTTGGGACTTCCCAATGATGGATTACCAACAACACCACGGTCTTGCGGAACACCACGCCATACATACGAACTAACAAGGTCGGCTCCTGTTGAAAACTGAGCTTTTAAGCTCGAAACTGTTAATACAGCAATCGCGTAGATTGCTAAAACTTTCATCTTTTTCATACCTGTGAAATTTTAAATTTATATTAAAAACTAATTTATATCATTTTTTTTCGTCCTAATTACTAATATTTTTTATGCAAATAGTAAGAAAAAATTAAATTTATTTATCATATATATTATAACATTATTTAAATGATGTCATAATGATTTTAAAACATTGCAAAATTAATCATATTGATATTTTTATAAATCAATTTATATCAATTGTTTCTGAAATAATTTATTAATGTAATATATTGACAGTAAAGTTGACAATTTGATTACATATTAATATCATATTGATGATATAAATTTCAAAATGAAAATCTTAACAAATATATATTATCATAATTATTATTTAAAAAAATAATTTTTTAATTTTTTTTATGTTTTATAGCATAAATTAAAAAAAAATGTTGATTTAAAATTTATTCCTTTCAAAAGTCAGTAAAAAAAACTGTTTTTTTTAGTTTTATGTGGTTTTATGAAAACTGTTGAATTATACATTATCTGTATTCGAAGGTGATAATATGCAATCAATTCCTGAATCAATTGCTTTTTTCTTGAAAAATATGATACTTTACGGTCTTTGAAAAGCTACCAATGCAAATGGGGTATCGGTTTCTGGTTTGGAAATGTCACAAAATTCGATGAAAATTAATTGGACAAAAGAAGGAGTTGAACATAAACTAAAAAGAGTTATGTAAAGTATACTTGTGTCATTTGAAAAATGTGGAATCTAAGCTGTTGGTTTAGTAAATTATATAAATAGAGCCAATTTTTCCGGTTTTATAAAAATAGTAAATGCAAAGATGGCACAAGAAGGTTTGCCTTTATATTTTTATCAATAATTTAGCAAATGCTTGTAAAACAGAGGCATTTGTTGTTTTTATGTCTGACAGGACAGTAAGCTTTCCTGAATGAAATTTCCTGTAAGTAACGAGTTGAAATGAAATGATAGTAATTTTAATTCGTGTTTCGGGTGGCCTCAAATTTGAGATTTTGACAATATGAAATCTTATATATGGCTCAAATTGAGGAGTAACAGAGCAAAGGATTGGGAATGTCCATATTAAAACAATAACTCAAAGTTACTAATCCAAACAATCTTCTTAAAAAAGATGTTTATAGGTTGCATTGTATATAATATTGGACGATTAAAAAACCACAAATTACTTATCCTTCGCCATCATTAAAATAAAATACGAAATTGAGTATGAAAATATAATATAAATTTATAGCTATTTGACAAAATATGCATCCTTAATAAAATGTTCAAACTGATGCAAATTTATAATTACTTTTAGTAAACGGTTATTGAGAATTATATGTAAATTAGAGATTATATAAGTTATATTATTATTGATAATAGCACACATATTTATTAGACATTATATAAGTTATAAAATCATTGATACATTATTTTAAAATTAGAA
>JACDZH010000249.1 GCA_013426815.1 Paludibacter sp. | reverse complement strand
ATGAATATTGTTGATAAACAACCATATAACAAATTAATTCAAATAATGTCTATTACATATTACTTACAAGTAAATTATTTCGCAAATATAATTATATCCATGAAGTTTTCATAATATTTCGTTATTTATATTGTTCAACTTTTAATATTAACTACTTGTTTTTCAACAATATTACAACTATGTTACAACGTAATTTATTTTAACTGATTCAATATATTTAAAACTAATTAAAAATTCAATGATTAACACATAAATTATTTTAATATATTTGTAATGTAAATGCAATACCAAAATAGTAATTTTGAAAAAAGTATTCTCACTATCAATTTGTAAGCTTAGAAATAACTTCAATTACTACATGAAACACCAAATAAAAAATAAAAATCAGTCGGTGAACCGCGACATCAGTTGGATGTATTTTAACAGAAGAATACTCGATGAAGCTGGTAATCAAACAATACCTTTGCTCGAAAGGTTAAATTTCCTTGGTATTTATTCAAGCAATCTCGATGAATTTTTTCAAGTAAGGGTTGCAACCTTGCGCCGTATGATTGAGATTGAAGAAAATTTGCCAAGTGTAAAGTCTAACTCTAAAGCTGTATTGAAAAATATTTTAAAATTAAATGAAATTTATTCTAAAGATTTTGAGAGTACATTTTATCTGTTAATTGACGAATTGGAAAAAGAACATATTTTCTTAAAAAATGAAACACAATTAAATATTGAACAAATAGAATTTGTAGAAACATTCTATAAAGAGGAGTTAATGAATTCGCTTTTTCCAATTTTGGTATCCCGCATGACAGAAGAACCAAAATTAAATGACAAAAGCACGTATTTAGCGGTTAAAATTAAAGATTCGGATAATAAAGAAAAAAAGAAAAGAAAAGAATATGCTTTAATTGAGATACCATCTGTAGAGTTTACTCGCTTTTTAGTGATTCCAAAAGAAAATGATAAAACCTGTATCATGTTTTTGGATGATGTTATTAGATTCTGTTTACCTCGCATTTTTGCATCACTTAACTACGATTGCTTTGAAGCTTATAATATTAAATTTACACGAGATGCCGAAATGGATTTTGAAAACACTGCTTATCAAGGCGTTTTGGACAGGGTTTCTAAAGGGATAAAAAGTCGTAAAACTGGAGTTGCTATTCGATTTGTATATGACAGGGAGACTCCAAAGGATGTATTGAAATTCATAGAGAAACTTTTACGAATAGAAAAAGAAGATGCACATATAGGTGGTGCACGTTACCACAATTTGAAAGATTTGATGACATTTCCAAAGATAAAAAGACCAGATTTAAAGTTTCAGCCTCAACCGCCAATACCAATTCCTGCTTTTGAAAGTGCTATTAGTCTGATTACACTTATTCGAACCAAAGACCAATACTCACATTATCCATATCATAGCTTCGATTATTTTATCAGACTATTACGCGAAGCCGCCATCAGTCCAGAAGTTAAAGCCATTAAAATAAGTATTTATCGCTTGGCAAAAAACTCAAAAGTGATAAAAGCATTGATTTGTGCTGCTATGAATGGAAAAAAAGTTACAGCCTCAGTGGAACTATTAGCCCGCTTCGATGAGTCATCAAATATCAATTGGTCAAAGAAAATGCAAGATGCTGGCATTAAGGTTATTTTTGGAGTAGATGGGCTTAAAGTACATTCTAAATTAGCTTTAATTACTGCCAAAAATGGGAACATTGCATGTATTGGCACTGGAAACTTTCATGAAGGAACAGCAACTGTTTACACAGATTTTACTCTAATGACAGCTAAAAAATCAATAGTGGATGAAGTAGAAACAGTATTCGATTTTTTAGAGCATCCTTACTTAAACCCTGTTTTTAAGGAACTTATCGTATCACCTATTTATATGCGAAAAAAAATCATAAGCCTTATAAGAAAAGAAATTGAAAATGCTAAAAAAGGTTTACCCGCATATATCTATTGCAAAATAAATCATATTGTAGATAATAAAATCATTGAAAAACTTTATCAAGCGTCCAATGCCGGTGTTATTATTAAACTTTTAGTACGTGGCAATTGTTCTTTGATTACCGGTGTGCGAAAATTGAGCGAAAATATTCATGCTTATGGTATTATTGATAGGTATTTAGAACATTCACGTATAATGATTTTTGCAAATGGTGGCGATGAGCTTTATTATATTGGTTCTGCTGACTGGATGGGCAGAAATCTAGACAATAGAATAGAAGTTTACACTCCAATTTATGACGAGGATTTAAAATTACAGCTCAAGAAAGTAATAGAATTTGGACTCAAAGATAATCTAAAAGCACGAATTGTGGATGGTTCTGGCAAGAATGAACTTCAGCATATTATTGATGGAAAAACATTTTGTTCGCAAACGGAATTATATAAATCATACAAAGATAATTATAAGTTTATTCAATAAACTGTTGAAAAACCATGATTTAATAACAAATAAAATATTTACCTAATACAAAATTCAAATGGATAGTATCAAATTTGCAGCAATAGACATTGGCTCTAATGCAGTACGCCTTTTAATAATGAGTGTGTCGCCAACCGACCCAACTGAAATTTACAGTAAAATGTTAATGATACGTTTTCCTTTACGATTGGGACAGGAATCATTTGTTTCCGGTAAAATACCATCTGATAAGGTCAAACAATTGCTACGTTTAATGAAGTCATTCAAACATTTAATTAAAGCTTCAGAGGTAACTCAATACAGGGCTTGTGCTACTTCTGCAATGCGCGAGGCTAAAAACTCAAAAGAAATTGTTAAAGAAATAATGAAAGAAACAGGGCTTGAAATTGAAATAATTGATGGACAAGAAGAAGCCAGAATTATTTACGAAAGTCATTTTGCTGATAATTTAAACAAAGATTTTAATTATATACTTGTTGACGTAGGAGGTGGTAGTACCGAAATAAGTTTGATTTCTAATGGCAAATTAATTCAATCACGGTCGTACAATATCGGAACTGTAAGATTGCTCAACGATAAAGTACGAAATGAAGAGTATGAAAAACTTTTTGCCGATTTATCTGAACTAAAAAAAGAATATGTTATTAACGACATAATTGGTTCTGGAGGGAATATCATTAAATTGAATACCTTGGCACAAGTTCGCAAAGGACGTAAACTATCCCTCACTGCTCTTGAAACACTTAACGAAACATTAAAAAAATACACTGTTGAGGAGTTAATTGAAAAATACAAACTTAAACCAGACCGTGCGGATGTTATAACTTTTGCAGCAAGTATTTATATAGATGTTGCAAAAAATGTAGGTGCAAAAAGTTTTATAGTTCCCAAGATTGGACTTATCGATGGTATTGTTCATTTACTTTATGTTGACTGGAAAGAAAAAGAAAGTTTGGAAGCTAAGGCAAAGGAAAAAAAAAGAGAAAAAATAAAAAATATTAAATCGGAAATATTTATAAAAGAAGTTATAGATGAAGTTAATTTTAGCAAGAAACCAGAAATGAAGGTAACTGAAGATTTTATTGAATAATAAAAAGTTAAGGACGAATTAATTACTGAAGTTAAAATAGTAATTATTGATCGTACATATTCCAATTTGAAATATTCAAATTTATGAAAAAAAATTGAGTTGCAATTTTTTTGCAACTCCATTTTTTAGTTAAAAAGAAACCAACTACAGAAATGATTTTGTGACCAACAAATTATTCTACTATCTTTTGTGTGGGTTGAAGGTAAATTTAAAGAATCAAGCAAATAAGGCACATCCCAAACTTCGGGAGTTACACATATTTTTTTCACAATAGAATCATATAGTTTCTTCTCAAAAAACTATGTGAACATTTATTTTTTTAATTTTTATTACTTTGTGGCACTCCCTATGCTCGGGATGTGCCATATGTGTATCATTTGTTAATTATCGTAATACCCAAACTAATTCTAACAGTACCCAACAAATTATACTTAATGCAAAATTAAACATGACTTAAAAAAAGACTTTCATTTATATTTTTACTTAATATTTTGTCCTTGCATTTAGAATGATTTTTAGTAACTACTCAGCACCCCTAGAAAAGGATCAATCGTTATTTGCCACGGCAA
>JACDZH010000248.1 GCA_013426815.1 Paludibacter sp. | reverse complement strand
AGGGGTAGTTTTTTGCAAATATACAAAAACCCACACAATTAAGGGTAGAACCATTAGTTTTAAGAGCATCACCCATTGCTATAGGATTTGAAATAACGAGAAAACTGACAAAAAAAATCAATTTTTAAATATCGCTCAATTCCATCCACCTCATTGTTTTGTTGTCAATCAAATCATTAAGGTCTTTGTATCGTTCCGAAATTTTAATAATGACATCGCTTGTCAATATTCCCGAAGCTAGCTTCTGTTCTATTTCAGATTTTTCGGTTTCCAGTTCTGGAATTTCTTTTTCCAATGCTTCAAATTCTTGTTTTTCTTTGAAACTCAGTTTTCTAATTGTAGTATTTATGTTTTTCTTAGGTTCTTCTCCTTTTAGAGAAGGACGGGGTGAGGCATTCTTTTCTTCCCTTTCCTGTTCTTCCAGCAATTCGTTCCATTCTCGATAATCGGTGTAGTTACCCGGAAAATCTTTCAGCTCTGCATCGCCTTTGAAAACCATTAAATGATCCACTACTTTATCCATAAAATAACGGTCGTGACTCACGACTATTACACATCCTTTGAACGATTGCAGGTATTCTTCCAAAATATTCAGTGTCACAATGTCCAGGTCGTTGGTTGGTTCATCCAGAACCAGAAAGTTCGGATTGCGCATCAAAACCGTACAAAGGTGTAAACGACGTTTTTCACCACCACTGAGTTTGTACACGTAATTGTGTTGTGTTTCGGGTGTAAACAGGAAATGTTGTAAAAATTGCGAAGCCGACATTTTTTTTCCATTTCCCAGATTTACTTCTTCGGCAATGTCCTGCACCACATCAATCACCTTCATTTGTTCGTCAAAAGCCAATCCATCCTGACTGTAATAACCAAAAACTACCGTTTCGCCCACATCAAAACTTCCACTGTCGGGTTTCACTTCGCCCAATAACATTTTGAGGAATGTCGATTTTCCTGTTCCGTTTTTCCCAACAATCCCCATCTTTTCGTAACGGGCAAAATTATAATAGAAATTGTCGAGTATTTTCAGGTCACCGTAAGCTTTACAAATATACTTTGCTTCAAATATCTTTGAACCCAAATAGCTTGCTTTCACGTCTAACTGCACCGAATCGTTGTTGCGACGTTGTTTGGCACGTTCTTCTATCTCGTAAAAACTTTCCTGACGGGCTTTTGCTTTGTGAGCACGTGCCTGTGGTTGCCGGCGCATCCAGTCGAGTTCTTTTTTATACAAATTCACCGTTCGTACACTTTCTGAATTCCAATTTTCAATACGTTCCTGTCGTTTTTCCAAATAATAGGAATAATTACCATTATACTGAAACAAAGCCTGATGGTCAATTTCATAAATATTGGTACAAACCCGGTCCAAAAAATAACGGTCGTGTGTTACCATAAGCAGCGCCATGGTGGAGCGTTTCAGAAAATCTTCTAACCATTCAATCATTTCCAGGTCGAGATGGTTGGTGGGTTCATCCAAAATCAATAAATCGGGTTCACCAATCAATACATTAGCCAACGCCACGCGCTTTAACTGCCCGCCCGAAAGTTCACCAATCAATTGCTCAAAATTGGTGATTTTTAATTTCCCTAGAATTTGCTTGATACGTGTTTCGTAATCCCAGGCTTTGTGCAAATCCATTTGTGACAGAATTTGGTCCAAACCTGCATGATATTCGGATAATATGCAATGTTCATAAGCGGCAGTGGTGCATACAGCTTCATTGTCGGTTTGCAAACAAGCATCCAATACCGATAGTTCTTTTGGAAAATCAGGGTCCTGGTTTAAATACCCAATACGTAAATCGCGTCGAAATGAAATTGTTCCACTTTTATAATCTTCTAATCCGGCAATAATATTAAGTAAAGTAGTTTTTCCAGTACCGTTTTTGGCTATCAAAGCCACTCGTTGGTTATCGGTAATGCCGAAGGAGATATTTTCGAAAAGCAGATTATCGCCAAACGATTTGGTGAGATTTTCTACCTGAAGGTAACTTACCATAAAAATGAAAAATGAAGAATATAGAATGAAGAATGAAAGAATATTTGCAAAGATACTGATTTTAAACTGTGATTCAAATTTGGAAAATAAATAAAAGATACCAAGTGTTTGTTCAAACATTATTAAATCCTTTTCTTACCTTTGCAGAGTTCAATCAATTATTCGGGAATTAATACTCATCTGAAAATAAAACATTATGAAAACACTTAAAGGAACAGAAACTGAAAAGAATTTGTTAAAATCGTTTGCCGGTGAAAGTCAGGCAAGAATGCGTTACATTTACTTTGCGAAAATTGCAAAAGCAGAAGGTTTTGAACAAATTTGCGCTATTTTTCTCGAAACAGCTGAGCAGGAAAAACAACATGCCAAGAAATTTTTTAGCTATTTAGAGGGGGGAATGGTTGAAATCACAGCTTCGTATCCGGCAGGAATGATTCTTACTACAGCTGAAAATTTATTGGCAGCAGCCACCGGTGAAGAAGAAGAATGGACTGATTTTTATTCACACTTTGCCGATGTGGCAGATGCTGATGGTTTTTCAAATATTGCAGCTACATGGCGTAAAATTGCAGCAGTAGAGGCACAACACGAAAAACGATATAGAAGATTACATGCTCGCATTGAAGCCGGAACTGTTTTTTCGCGCGAAGTAGAAACCAGCTGGCAATGTCGTGAATGTGGACACATTCATCTCGGAAATGAAGCTCCGAAGGCTTGTCCTACTTGTGCCCATCCACAGGCTTATTTTGAAGTTGAAAAACAAAACTACTGATTAGTTTTCAGTTCGAGGTTAACAGTTGACAATTTAATTTTTTAAAATAACCGTTGCATCTGTGGCGGTTGTTTTGTTTGTTAAGTAACATGATACAATTAATGTTGTTATTTTGAACTCCAAGAACGCTAAGTCAAAAAGCCGCTATTGAAAAAATATTTTGTAGTGCCATCACGACTCAGCACTTTTGCGTTCAAATATATTGTAATTAACAAATACGACATTTAATTGCTCATATTATTTACTTAATCTTACCTTTGTCTTCAAATTATAAATTATGCTTTCCGAATTACTAATTACCAACGATGGTTCACATACCTTATTTGTTTCGGAAATTGACGAATGTTATCATTCAACACAAGGAGCTATTCAGGAATCACTTCATATTTTTATCGAAGCTGGATTGAAACAATGTTCTAAACCTGAAATCCATGTATTAGAAATTGGTTTCGGAACAGGATTGAATGCCTTTTTAACAATGATAGAAGCAGAGAAGAGTAACAAAAAAATTCATTACACTACGATCGAAAAATTTCCTATTGATGTTGAAAAAGCTTCACAACTCAATTATCCCGAAAAACTTTCACCTTTGTACCGCAAAGCTTTTGAAATGTTACATTTGTTGCCATGGAATGAAGAAGTTCAAATGAAACCAAATTTTTTAATTTTGAAAATCCAAGCTGATTTTACTCAGTTAGATTTTACAGAAATGTATGATGTTGTCTATTTTGATGCTTTTTCACCCGAAAAGCAACCTGAAATGTGGAGTGAAGCATTATTTGTGAATATTTTTAAGCAATGTAACTCGTCTGCAATTTTTACTACATATTGTTCTAAAGGAATTGTTCGCCGTGCCTTGCAATATGCAGGATTTAAGGTGGAACGATTAGAGGGACCACCCGGAAAAAGAGAAATATTGAGAGGCTTGAAATAATTTTTCTGGTTCTACTCTAAATCGTGTGGGTTTTAGTATTTTTGCAAAAAAAAGGTTCTACCATTTTTTAATGTGATTACAATTTGTTTTTCTATAATTGAGTCCAAAATTAACAAGTTATTACAATACCACATATTTTCAACAACTTTAATTTGCCTGAATTTGTCTGTATAAAATTATTAATCCTATATAATTTTTTTGATCTAAAGAATACCCACACAATTTAGAGTAGAACCATTTTTCTTATGAAGTTTTGCCTTGAAGATTTTCAAATACTTCACACTTAATTTTTCCCTTTAATTGAAAATACTCTATATTTCTGACAATCATTTCTTAATTTTCAATTTTAGTAATGCTGTTTTTATTATTAGACATTATTTGAATTAATTTGTTATATGGTTGTTTATCAACAATATTCAT
>JACDZH010000247.1 GCA_013426815.1 Paludibacter sp. | reverse complement strand
ACTCCTATGATACAACTTTTTGACACACTTTCTTATCCCGAACTCAGGTTATTATGAAAATTAAAAATGAAGATAAATTTAAGTAATTGATAAATGAAAAGGATATTTTTTTTTGCAGTTCTTCAAATCATTATTATAAATGGTTTTTGTCAGGATAATACAATCGGAAAATCGGTTGTCAGTCTGGATTTAAATACAGCCATTAATTTATCAAATAAAATCCCTTTTCTTATATTAAACCTCAATAATTATAAGTATCATTCTAATCCTATCCTTACTGCCGGGAAAATAGGTGAATGGGATGAAAAAGGGATAGAACGTGTAGTTGTTTTGCGCGTGGCATATAACGATTGGCGAATGTGGTATGCTTGTTTGGGTAAAATTCGTAACATAGGCTATGCAACTTCCAAAGATGGAATAAATTGGACAAAATATGCTCATAACCCTGTACTTACCTCAAGTGAAAAATGGGAAAATAATTTTCTTTCGCCATCAGGTGTTGTTCAATTAAATGGTAGATTTTATCTTTATTATTGGTCGCCGGGACATGTGTATGTTAATCCGGCTACAGGAATAATGCCAAAACCAAAGATGAAATATATTTGCATTGCCACATCAGCAGATGGTATTAACTGGACAAAAATGGGAGAAATTGATGGTCGAAAAGGTGCTGTCTTAGGACCTAATCCGACTGCTATAAATGAGGACTCGGTTTCGGGCGGTAGTGGAGTTGACGCTGCCAAAGTTTTTTATTTGCCCGAGGAAAAAACCAAACCATGGAAAATGATTTATACAGCATTTGGATTGCATGGACAGTGGAATGGAATTGCTGAAAGTGAAGATGGCATTATCTGGGATAAGGTTAAAGCACCAATTGCAAATCATAGTGGTTTCTACACTTCAGCAACCGGAGTTCATCACAACAGTGGACAAACAATTCGTTGTCCTATAAGAATAGGAAGTATTTGGGCAGGGCTGAGTTTTGAACTTGATAATCATGATTGTGCACCAATGTTTGCCACTTCGCTCGATAATTGGGTAACTTCTGGGGTTCGAACTTTTTATAGCAATCAGGATTATGAAAAAGACGGACTCCATCCATGGTGTTTGGAGGCTGATAACGATTGGTTTTATCTTTACTATAGTACGAATCATGGTGGCTTGGGATTAGCAAATATTCCGAAACGTTCTATTTATCAGCCAGTTGCAGTTTGGGAAAAACAACAAATTGAAATTGTAGGTTTAGAATGCAAAATATTTGAACCAGACCGATTCCCGTTTTCGTTAAATTTACTGAGTACAGAATCCGGGAAAATTGAAGTTTTAGTAAAGAATCCAAATGAAAAATCATGGTTGTTATTTGAATCCTATCGGGTAACTGGCTCGAAGTTGTTTAATATGCAACATTTACCCGCTACCACTTTCCGTTTAAGGTTTATACCCATAAATAAACCTGCTTTGGTGACGGCATGGTTGAACTTTAATTAGTATTGAATTCTTTAGTTATTAAAAAAAATCAATTTAAGATGAACTATATCATATTCAAAAAGGAATTTTCATCAATCTTTTTTGCCTTAATATTTTTTAGTTTGTTTTTTTCTACAGCGTCTTATTCGAAAAATAATAAGACCACAAATACAGATTCAGGCATATCAAAAGATGGTTCAGTTTCGTGGTTTTCAAGCGGTGGGCAAACTGCGTATCATGTGCGTGCGGCACACACCAATTCAAATATAAACCGTTCTGTTATTGCTGCCATGTATTCCGGAAAAATTATATGCTTTAGTTATGATGGTAAAAAATTATGGGAGCAATCAGCCGGAAAATCTTTCCCATTTGATTTGGATGCTGGTGATATAGATGGTGATGGATTTGATGAATGTGTTATAGCATCAGCAGATGGTTCTTTATATATTATTGATCATGATGGTACTTTAATTAAAAGAGTTTTTGAAAATAAACCACCATTATACAGTGTAAAAATTATTTCGCATGGTAACAATAAAAAAGGAATTGTTTGTGGCGGAATAGAACGGATTCTTTATCATATAAGCTCAAACGGTGAAATTAAAAATACCAGTGAAGTAAAAAATGCAGTTATTCGTAGTATAGATGTTGGGCATTTTCAAAGTAAAGACTCGCTTAGTTTGGTAGTGGGATTATTTTACGATTTACAAAAAGCACACTATAATATCTACAGTATTCCCGATTTAGTTCAGATTGGAAATCAGGTTGATACAAAAGAAGAATTTCTGTATAAAGCTGTTACTGTTGATGCGGAAGGTGATGGTATTGATGAAATAGCCATGGGAGCAAATGGTTTAAAGCTAAGTAACGGGAGCTCAATATTTAAAACTGATGGTACAAGAGTATGTAAGTTTGAAACAGTAGAGCCCGGAAATGGTCAGAACCTTTTTTATATGGTTCTGTTTGATAAGATACCCCAGAAACAGGGAACAGGAGATCAAATTATTTCAATAAGTGCAAATGCATTCAGGTATTTCGACACAAAAGGAAAGATTATCAAGAACATTGAGATTGCATTTGCTCCTACCGATCTTAAATACGATCAGAAAACAGGTGTTTTGTTACTTGGCAACGAACAATCGGGAGGTGATTGCATATTTTTAGTCAGGTTGAATCAACCCGGATGGGAAAAGTCATTGGCATCTTTGGGTTTTATGGGGAAACTTAAAACGATTGTTAAAAATATGGAAACCCTTTCAAAACAAATTGATGCATTTGAAAAGCCATCGTATCAGAAATTAGATAATCCGGAAGTAGTAGGCTATCATCGTGGTCAAGCCGACCTAAGTAATATTGTTGCCCAAATGGATTCGAATCAGGTGAAGGACAAGGGTGAAAGTGTACTTCATATTTTGAACAAGTTTTACAACAGTCATTTTAAATACAAGAACATAAGGTTTGCAAGCAACCAATTTGTGCTCGAAAAATATGATCGGTCGAAACAACTTCATGGATGGGATAAACCCGTGACCGCAGAGGATATTACCACCTTACTTCGGTGCAGATTATTGATTACGCTGCTAGAATGGAACGTGATAGTTTACCCTTTATCTGGACTATCGGTCATGGCAATGATCCTTTTTTTATTCAACTAAAAACAGTTGAAGGAATATTGAAATCTGCCCCTACTGCTTGTGTTGGTTTTATTTTTCCGGAAGTAGCGAGAGACGAATCACCGGCATTTTTTTATGCAATGGATGTGCAAATTAAGCCAATTTGCGACCTCTGTGTAAAATATGGAAATCGCAAAGTGTTTTTCAGGTCGAAATTTCTTTTTTGGGTAACGGATACTTACACAGAAATGTGGAAATGGATGGTTGAAGACCACAAATACAAAGACATTATCGTACCCGCTATGGAAGAAACTTACGAAAGATTGTGCGATTTGTCCATTTCAGGTAGAGTTGGATTATGGCAGACTAATTATGTAAATGAGTGGGCAGCCAGGGCTACACACGACAATGTTAACTACGATAGGGTGCATCAGTGGTCAGCACTCCAGGTGGGTAGTTCGTTTCTTCGGGCATTGGCTTATCAGGCAGGTATGGGTGCAAGGTATTATCTGATTGAAGTGGGTGGCGTGATTGTAAAAGGTGGAGTTGCATCCTTTCGGGGACATGGACACACGGTAGAGAAACCTTTTTACGATATGATTGGCAAAGGAGTTCTGATTATTCCAAGAACTACCGACGAAATGCTTTCAATTTCAAGTGTGGCTGTGGGTATTAAAGAACCTTCGGCTGAAGTTGTTGCAGCTTCTCACAATTCGCATCATTATTCAAAGTATATAAATGACCAGAAATGGGTATTCTCACGACTTCAGGGCTTTTGGGGTCAGGCTCCCACACCTGAATACGACTTTGGATATTATGCTACTGGTCGCAGAAGTCAGGCTGTAAATTTCTTGCCTACTAATCAGTTCGGAATGATTCCAATAATGTGGGGAGAAGCTGATATTCAAAAATTTAAAGGTACAGATAAAATGTTACTGACTGATGGTGCCAATTGGATTGATGAAAAAGGAGAGAATCATACCGCGGAAGAGTATTCGCCTCCTGACTTTGACAATGCGCCACCCTAAAAATTTTTCCAGAAATTTTCTTCAA
>JACDZH010000246.1 GCA_013426815.1 Paludibacter sp. | reverse complement strand
TCAAGCACGGTTCTGTGAGAGGTTTAGGGGTGAGATTCCCCTTTACCTACTCGATTTGGTTGTGAAGAATTTGTTTTTGTCTTCTTTATTCGTCAAGTAAAGGTTTGCGGAATAAAAGGATGAATAATACACAATCAGTAGCCATTTTTAGCCAATGTTACCAAACGTGCATTTTTATTCATTATGTAGTTGCCCTTGTTCGTTTATGGTTAAGTTAATGTTTCTTGTGTCTCCTTTAATGTCAATATATGCATTAATTTCTAACCCAGATTCTGTGTCTGTCGAGAATTTATATGTACCTGTTTCAATATAATATATTTTTGTATAATGATTTACCAACAAGGTATCACAATGAATAATTGATCCAAGATTTGTATTGTATAAAGGTTCAAAGTATTTATTGGTTATCATTATTGTGTAGTTATTTTCTTTGCAGCTATTAGTTATTGTAATGAAACTTGTTAAAATAATAATCGTAGTTACTATCTTTATACCACTGATATTGCATGTAAAATTCATATATATTGTTTTTGTTTGGGTTTGGAATAAAAACACTCAACCCTGAAAAATTAGAAATTATTAATTCATCCAGTATTTTCTGCGTTGATGCCTTATAAATAACGGTCTTTTTAAGAGATGCATCGAATTGTTCTATCATAGTTTTATTATCGGATATTGAGTGAACAAAACTACTTAAGTCAAATATATACTTATTGTTATTTAATGTAAACTGCTGTATAGAGTTATAATTGGCTAATTTTAAATTTGTAGAATCATACATAATATTGTAAGCCGATTGTACCAAGTCGGATAAACCGGATGTATTAACAACCGAAATAGTGGCGGATTGCATTACACCATCAAGGTTTTGATACGATTGATAGAAAGTATCAGCAATTTTACTATAATCAACTGTTTGTTGATAAAGCAAAGGCACAACAGAAGTATATGGATAACCCGAAGATAAAACTTCTGTTGAGGAAGAAATAATATAGTCAGCTTTATTTTTAAGTTCATACAACACTTCAACTGAACCCATATAACAAGCATCAAAAATGACAAACTGAAATTTTATCGGCAAAGATTTGTTTAAGTCAATGATATTCATTTCATCAGTACCATCCTTAGCAAAAGATTTTGTAATTGGAAAAACTCGTTTTCTTGTATTTGATTGACTCTTATTCAATTCAATACCACTTGGAAACCATGCCGTACCATGAGACCAAAGTACTAAACCATAGGATTGGGCAGGATAATCTGTTATGATTTTAGATAAAACAGTATTCATTACAGATGGATTTGCTGAATTCTGTTCAGGATATATTTGCACTATCTTACTTGTAATTGTCCCGCAAGTGTCATGTTCTATTTTATAGACAACTGGATGCGAAGGCATAGCACCTTCAGCCCTATCAACATATACAATTAAATTTCCATTGAACGCATCACTCCATCCTTTTTCTATTTCATTGATATCGTTAACAGAAAAAGCATCCAAATTATTATCGGCAATCATATACACAATAACAGTACGATTTGGCAATGTTTGTTCTATTTCTCCTTTCTGACAACCTACACAAAAAAAAACTATGAAGGAAAAGTAAATATATTTATTGAGAGAGTTCATATACAGACTATTAACAGGCTTTTAAACTATTTCTAATATGTGATTTAACAAATAATAAATTTGTATTTTACCGAATATAAGAAGCCCACAGGCTTAAATCCCCATGGACTTCTTTACAAGAATTAACAGGGCTATAACTGCACTCGTTTTGTCGTATCTCCTTTTTTAAATTCAATATATCCTTTATAACCGATTCTTTTAAAATATCGGAACAAACTATCAGTTTTTAATTCCTTACAATAGGCACAATTATCAACTGCATTTTCAGTATAAAATACTGCAATAGCAGGACATCTTTTATCTTCTAAAGTAGTGCCATCATCAAACATGATAGCTTTTGTTGTTGTATCGTCTGATGATCCTACTTCCAAAAAAGCCCCATCATATACAAAGTGAGTTTCTTTGAAAAATGGAAGCGTTACGGTTTCAGTGATCGTTATGTTTTTTCTTGGTGCTTGTTTGTCTTCACGTTGTATATACGACACTTCAACTTGCTTCCCTTTCTCACCATCAATATAAATGTAATACGAATAATCAGGACTGGAAACTATGGGGTCGCACGAAAAATTAGTAAAACAAATCATCGCTATTACTAAAAATATATATTTCTTCATATCAACTAATTTTTCAGTATAAACGATAAATACCATACTGAACATCTAAACTAATAAACGCATCGTTTCGCCAAAAAGGTTCATTTCCATTTTTACTAGTTTCATATCCATTATCTGTTACATATAACCATTTATTGGTTCTTATACTACCACTTGTAATTGTTATTTTTCTTCCAAAAATTTTGAAATAAAAGTCCCAATTCCAATTTTGGTATTTTGAACCAAATGCTACCACATAATGTGAAAAAAAATCTACCCAACAAATTACAGGTAAATTATAAATTCTTATATGTCTATGAGCCACTTCTGTAATTGCGGGTAAAAAGAAAGCTGAACCCACAAAATATTTTGCATCAGTAACCCACAGCAGTGCAACACTTAATCCAAAAGGCAAAACAGGACCATTCTGATCGCCTGTTATAGCTGGCCATAGATACATACCACCTGCCGAAGCTAATGCAGCATATAATCCGCCATCGGCATTACTGCTTTGAGGATTTATCCAGTCTGGATCTAAACTATTAATTCTTCCGTCATTATCTACATCACCTGCCTGATTCAAATAGTAATAACCTTTAGAACCACTAAGTTGTCTATATGTTCCTTTTGAGAACCCGCTCTCACCAGCTAAAGGTAAATAAGTGCCTTTATAGCTACTACTGTATAAACCCCGATAAATCCAAGCTAATGCACTTGGACCACACCAACCACTCCATCTTGTGTTTTTAAGATTAGTATTATTCAAAGAAGGTATGATATATTCATCATAACTTGTCCATGTACCACCACCTTTTGATTCATTAATAGTTGAAACTATTTCTTCATCTGTTGTCAAACTGATGCTTGATGCCAAAGTATCCATCACCATCCAATAAGCTTTTGCATATTCTTGTTTTACTGCATCATTTTCTTTTATCGCAGTAATTAACGAGTCAGCATTGTGAATACCAACATTAAGTTTTTGTTCAGTTGACATATTGTTTATGGCATCAATAGATCCTTGAGCATCTTCGGTAAGAACCGATGATACTGTGGTACTTGTTGATGGGTCAACAATAGCAGAAGGTTCGTCGCCCGATTTACCAAGCATACCTACCAAAATGCGCGAAGGATAACCTCCACTAATCATTTTATAGTTGTCTCCTTTAGAAGTAAAAGATGAGTAATCTCTTACATAAGGTAATACGTGAGTAATAACTGCATCAGCCTCTTTCTTAATACATGTAGTTACAGTACCTATTTCTTTGCCAGATTCATTTTTAACAATAAACTCGTAATATTTAGGTTTTGACTTACCATCATAAATAACAACAGGTTTTTCTGATAATTTAGCACCTTGCCAGTTCATTTGTTGCTTGATGCTTGTTTCCATTTCAACAACAGCTAACTTGCGTGCTATCTGATAAGAAACATTAGATTTTGTTTTAGAAATCTCAGATAAAGTATTGTCATCAGCAAAAGGAATATTTGATGTTAAAGTTGAACTTTTTACAGTTATACTTGAATCAGAAATTCCTAAATTATCTGTTGTACATGAAACAGAAGTAAACGCCACAAAGGCAATTAAATAAAATATTTTTTTCATAAACATACTTGTTTTGTGAATGTAACATAGTTGCATTCAGATTTGATAATTTTAAGTTATTACAACCATTATGGTTGTCGTTAGAAACTTACGTTTCTCAGATTTATGTTTGTCATTGTCAAACAAACTAAAGGTTCAATGAGTACAAGGTTAAAGTCGTACTCCAAAAAGTTTTTTTCGTCTCGAAAACTCTTTCATTGTTTCTTTCTTGTGTTTCCGTATTTCTGTCTCTACTATGCTTCGAGACTGAAATAATGTGCATTAACTTGTGGTCATGGTCGTCTTTTTCTTTTTTTTGCATGTTTGGTAACGACCGAGGCTAAGTGCATTGGCGGTTTGCGGGAGCATTCGCTGTCGTGAAA
>JACDZH010000245.1 GCA_013426815.1 Paludibacter sp. | reverse complement strand
ATTGCTTGTGTTAGCTATAAAAATGAATTTTAGGTACAACACCCGATACTCATTATAATTTTATTAAAAATAGTTTTATGGATTATCAATCAACAGCAGTAAAAAACAAAATAGGATATTTTCATAGTCAAAGACCAGAAATGGTGAAGTATATACCTGAAAACGCTATTCGTATTTTGGAAGTAGGTTGTAGTGATGGCGCTTTCTGCGCTTTACTTAAACGCAATGATAGAGAGATTTGGGGTGTAGAAATGAATGTTGAAGCTGCCAATAAAGCCTCAGAGATTTGCAATCATGTTTTAGTTGGAGACTTTAATGAAGTGTTCAAAAAATTACCTATAAATTATTTTGATTGTGTTATTTTTAACGATGTATTGGAACACCTTTATTCGCCATGGGACACTATACAACTAATAAAAGTTTTGCTTTCAGAAAATGGAGTTTTAGTAAGTTCTATTCCAAATTTTCGATATATTTCCAATTTAATCACCGAGATAATTTGGGAAGGAGAATTTAGGTATAAGCCTGAAGGTGGAATTTTAGATGATACACATTTAAGGTTTTTTACTTCAAAGAGTATCATACGCATGTTTAATGATCAGGGTTATGAAATTGTTACACATGAAGGTATAAAACCTTGTAAAAGTTGGAAAGAAAAATTATTTATAAAATTGACTTTAGGAGTATTAAAAGATTCTCGTTATAAGCAGTTTGCAACTGTTGCTAGATCAATTATTTAAAAAAACTTATGATATCAATAATTATTTCTACTCATAATTCTGAATTATTTCAGAATGTTTCACAGAATATTCATGAAACAATAGGAATTGAATATGAGATTATTGTTATTGAAAACCATAATAAATATTCAATAAGCGAAGCGTATAATTTAGGACTTGAAAAAGCAAAATATCAGTACTTATGTTTTGTACATGAAGATGTTATATTTAAGACGCAGAAATGGGGAGAAAGGCTTATCTCGATAATGTCAGTTGATAATTCTATTGGCTTGATTGGAGTTGCAGGAACTAAATTTAAATCTACATATCCTTCGGCATTAGGACAAAGTCCACTCCTCAGGAAGTTGTTTTTACGAGGACATATTTATCATTGGGAAACTGAATATACAGACTTTGACCAAGGTAAGGAACATAAAGAAACAGAAGATGTTGTATGTGTAGATGGTGTTTTTTTGTTTACAAAACGAGACGTTTTTCAGAACTGTCGGTTTGATGAAAAACTATTGACTCACTTTCATGGATATGATGTTGATTTTTCATTACAGGTTTTTTATCAAGGTTTTAGAGTAATAGTTGACCGAGGGATATTACTCGATCATCATTCAGATGGAGATTATTCGAAACAAAACACAATAGCTAACAGAAAAATAGGAATAAAATGGTTATCAAAACTTCCTGTTGCCACTTCAGATACTAACTTGAGTCGTTTTAAACTTCATTGTTTAGATTTATTGAATTGGTTCTATTTTTTGACAATGGCATTAAAACGTAAGTTACGTATTATTCGGTGAAACAGTGATATTTTGAAAATTAAGTCTCAATAAAATTAATCAATCATTGTGTTAAATAAATAGTTATAAAAAAAGATATTAGATGATTTCAGAAAAATCAACCATACAAATAAATAAAAGTGGATATTTTCATAGAGAGCGTCCAGAGATGTTGAAATATATTCCAGAAAATGCATTACGAATTTTGGAAGTTGGTTGCAATGACGGTGCATTCTGTGCGACTTTAAAACGTAGTGATAGAGAAATTTGGGGTGTAGAAATGAACAGTGAAGCTGCTCAAAATGCATCTCAAATTTGTACTTTTGTATTAATTGGAGATTTCCATGAACTTTATGAACAGTTACCCAAAAATCATTTTGACTGCGTAATATTTAATGATGTGTTGGAACATCTTTATTCTCCCTGGGATACAATCAAGTTGGTTAAATCTTTACTTTCTGAAAATGGTGTTCTAGTGAGTTCTATACCAAATTTTCGTTACATAGCTAATTTAGTTACCGAAGTAATTTGGGAGGCAGAATTTCGGTATAAACCAGAGGGTGGTATTTTGGACGATACACATATTCGCTTTTTTACTCCAAAAAGTATATACCGTATGTTTAGAGAGCAAGGATATGAGGTTTTAGTAAATGAAGGTATTAATCCTTGTAAAAGTTGGAAAGAGAAGTTGTTTATCAATCTGACTTTCGGTATTTTGAAAGACGCTCGTTATAAACAATTTGCAACTATCGCTAAACCAATTCGTTCATGAATTTACCTTTAGTCTCAATTATAACTCCTACTTTTAATCACGAAAATTATATTTCAGATTGTATTCGTTCAGCTCAAGCTCAAACTTATTCAAATTGGGAAATGATAATTGTGGATGATGGTAGCACAGACACAACTTATTCAATTGCCAAATCTTTTGCTGAAAATGATAAACGTATTCAAGTTTTTACACAAAAAAATATTGGAATATTCAGGTTGTCAGAAACTTACAATTTTGCATTATCCAAATCTAAAGGAAAATATATTGCAGTTTTGGAAGGTGATGATATTTGGTTGACAAAAAAATTGGCACTTCAAGTTCCTACATTAGAGTCCGATGATTCCTCAGTTCTTTCGTGGGGTAGAGCATTTAGTTCCAATGTGGATTTAACAAAAGACTTCAATATGAATCTGCTGATTAATCGGGATGAGAAAATACTTACTAATACCCCTATAATGTCTGCCACAAAGGATTTTATGTTTATAAATTTCATACCTGCTCTTACTGTTTTGGTTAGGCGAAGTTCATTGGAAAAAATTGGGGGATTTATTCAGAATTTTAATTTACCATTGGTCGATTTGCCTACATGGCAGCAGCTTTCACTTATTGGATCCTTTACTTTTATTGATATGCCCTTAGGAAAATGGCGTATTTATCCGAATCAGGTTACAAAAACTTATACTATTCAAATAACGGAGGGATTTTATCAACTTGCACTTAGTTTCTACCAGCAAAACAAAATATATTTTCAGTCTATACAATTCGATGTCAGTAATTTGCATCAATATTACAGTAAGAAATTAGTGATTTGTTATTCACGTTCCGGTCGCTACAAATTGATACGAAAAGATTATCACGGCGCACGTAAAGATTATTTTACATCAATATTTAAATTTGGAATAAACGAACCATTTTGGAAAATTCGTTCAGTAATTGGAATAATATTCAGTTTGTTCTATGCTGACATTGAATCATTTACAAAATTAATTGGACGTAAAAGTTATAAAAAATAAAGATTTTACATAAAATAAAAATGAATAAAAACATTGAGTATAAGCTTATTAAACTAAATAAAACTTTTAAATTGCTAGGATTTGATTTCTCGATAATATTTAATGCATGTGAGGAATAAAGATATTTTTGAAGGATTATTCGGAATTAAAAAAAACAAAGGGGGAAATGATACAACATTTTATTTTGGAAAAATGTATCCAATGTTTGGTGATTGATATGCAAAATCCGGTACTATCGGAGGTCGTTATTTTCATCAAGATTTATTTGTGGCAAGAAAGATATTTAACAATAATCCAAAAAGACATCTTGATATAGGTTTACGAACTGATGGTTTTGATGCCCATGTAGCTGTATTCAGGGAAATAGAAATTATGGATGTCCGTGAACAAATTAGTAATGTAAAAAATATTGTTTTTCGTAAAGCAGATTTGATGCAACTACCACAAGATATGATTAATACTTTTGATTCCATTTCATCGCTTCATGCGGTGGAGCATTTTGGTTTGGGGAGAAATGGCGATCCAGTTGATTATTTCGGTCATTTAAAAGGAATTGAAAATATGACCAAAATGTTGACGATTGGTGGTAAGTATTATTTTGCAGTACCATTAGGAATGCAACGTATTGAGTTTAATGGACACAGGGTATTTTCTGTGTCATATTTGCTAGATTTGTTTAAGGAAAAATTTGCGTAGATAGCTTTTCATACATTGACGACAAAGGCGACTTTTTTGAAGACTCAATTATGAATCAGGCTAATATAGATATAAATTTTGGATGTAACTGAGGTTGTTGAATTTTTGAATTTACAATAATATCCGAATAAGATTAAAATAATTATTAAAAAGTAAAATGAGTATCGGGTGTTGTACCTAAAGAAAAAAGTTTACATTTGTCTTTCAT
>JACDZH010000244.1 GCA_013426815.1 Paludibacter sp. | reverse complement strand
TCCTTGCCGTGGCAAATAACGATTGATCCTTTTCTAGGGGTGCTGAGTAGTTACCGAAAATCTCAAATGCCAAAAATTACGAATCAGAAGGACTTGTTTTATATTTAACATTTATATTCGATTTCAGACACATAAATCATGAAAAAACTTTTTCTAATAGATGCTTATGCCATCATATACCGTGCCTATTATGCTTTCATTCGCAATCCAAGGTTCAACTCCAAAGGATTAAATACTTCTGCAATATTCGGTTTTGTAAATACGCTGGAAGATGTTTTGAAGCGCGAAAAGCCAACACATATTGCCGTTGCTTTCGATCCCAAAGGTAAAACATTTCGCCACGAAGCTTATGAACAATACAAAGCGCAACGCGAATCGACTCCCGAAGATATTCGGCTGGCAGTTCCAATTATCAAGAAATTGGTAGAAGCTTATAATATTCCTGTCCTCGAAGTTGCCGGATATGAAGCTGATGATGTAATTGGTACAGTGGCAAAGCAAGCCGAACAGGCAGGTTTTGAAGTTTTTATGCTAACACCAGATAAGGATTACGGACAATTGGTTTCGGATCATATTTTCATGTATCGACCCAAATATACGGGTGGTTTTGAAGTAATGGGACCCGATGAAGTGAAAAATAAATACGAATTGGATAGCCACGAACAAGTTATAGATTTGTTAGGTTTGATGGGCGATGCCTCTGATAATATCCCCGGATGCCCCGGTGTAGGTGAAAAAACTACGGTGAAGCTATTGCAACAATTTGGAAGTATTGATTCATTACTTTCGCGCACCGAAGAATTGAAAGGAGCATTGAAAACCAAGATTGAAGAAAATAAAGAACTCATCATTTTTTCTCGTTTTCTGGCAACTATCAAAATTGATGTGCCGATCACTTTCGATGAAAAAAGTCTGGAATTAGAGCCCAGAAACGAACCCGAACTTCGTGCTTTGTTCGATGAACTTGAATTCCGAACCATGTCGGCAAAACTCGGTACTCCTTTTATGTCATTTCCTCCCGATCATCCCATTCCTACCGTTCAGTTTGCCAAACCAAAACCAAGTGCACAGATGTCGATGTTTGATGATAATGGAAAGACTGAGTTACCTGTTATGAGCCATCAAATAATAGATTTTGATTCAGTACCTGAAGTTAAAAAAACAACTGGTTTAAAAACTATATCCGATACAAAACACAAGTATATTTTAGTGGATAATAAAGTGAAACGTTCGGACTTGATTTCTAAAATATTCATGCAAAAGTCAGTTTGTTTTGATACAGAAACAACCGGATTAGATGTGTTTACAGATGAATTAGTTGGTCTTTCGTTTTGTTTTGCCGAAGGTGAAGCTTATTATGTTACATTGCCCGAAGATAAAATGGAGGCAAAAGTAATTGTAAATGAGTTCAAAGTAATTTTTGAAAGTGATCATATCGAAAAAATTGGACAGAATATAAAATTCGACTTGTTAATGTTGGCGCAATATGGAGTGGAACTGAACGGAAAGATTTTCGATACCATGATTGCCCATTATCTGGTTCAGCCCGAGTTGCGTCACGGAATGGATTATCTGGCAGAGATTTACCTGAAATACCGGACTATTCATTTTGAAGATATTGTAGGTGCAAAAGGCAAAAATCAGGCAAGTATCCGAACTGTTGAAATAAATAAACTTTGCGATTATGCAGCCGAAGATGCCGATGTAACTTTTCGTTTAAAGCAAATTCTGGAAAAGGAATTAAAATCTTACGGACTTGAAAATCTTTTCTACGAAATCGAAATGCCATTGCTGAAAGTGTTGGCAACTATGGAACGAACTGGTGTGCGCATAGATAGCGATGCTTTGCGACAAAGTTCCATAATTCTTACTCAGGAAATGGGAAAATTAGAGAAAGAAATTCACCAAATAGCCGGCTTTGAATTTAATGTAAGCTCGCCTATGCAGGTTGGAGAAGTACTTTTCGACCGCTTACAATTGGATAATAAAGCAAAGAAAACTAAAACGGGTCAATATTCGACTTCGGAAGATATATTGGAAAAATTGCAATCAAAACACCCAATTATTGGTAAAATCCTTGATTACAGAGGACTGAAGAAACTTTTAAGTACTTATATTGATGCGCTGCCGTTATTGATTAATCTTCAAACCGGAAAAGTGCATACATCATTCAATCAATCGGTTGCTGCCACCGGAAGACTCAGTTCTACCATTCCGAATTTGCAAAATATTCCCATTCGCGATGCTCAAGGTAAAGAGATTCGAAAAGCTTTTATTCCTGATGATAATGAAATATTTATGAGCGTTGACTATTCGCAGATTGAGCTTAGAATAATGGCTCATCTCAGTGGTGATACCAATATGCTGGCGGCATTCAATAGTGGACTTGATATTCATACTGCCACAGCAGCCAATATTTATAAAATTCCATTGAACGAAGTGACAACCGATATGCGACGAAAAGCCAAAACTGCCAATTTTGGAATTATTTATGGCATTTCTGTATTCGGATTGTCCGACCGTCTAGGCATTTCGCGTGCCGAAGCCAAAGAATTGATAGATGGATATTTTACCACTTATCCCGGAGTAAAAAAATACATGGACACTGCCATTCAAAAAGCCAAAGAAATGGGATATGTGGAAACTTTATTTGGTCGGAAGCGATTTTTACCAGATATTAACTCGCAAAACAGTATTGTTCGTGGATTTGCTGAACGCAATGCCATTAACGCACCCATACAGGGAACAGCCGCCGACATAATTAAAATTGCCATGGTGCGCATTCAGAAAAGACTTGAAATGGAACAACTTCAAGCCAAAATGACTATGCAAGTACACGATGAATTGAACTTTACCGTTCCGAAAGCTGAGATAGATGTGGTAAAAAAAGTAGTGGTAGATGAAATGGAAAATGCAATTCAACTTCGTGTGCCACTTATTGCCGACTTTGGTGTAGGCGGTAATTGGTTGGAAGCTCATTAATATTGGGTAAATGCAGTTTTTGTTTTTTTGTCAAAACTAGAAATCTCTGGATGCAACGTATTCTGCACAAAGTATAAGTGATTGTTTTACATCACTTTCAGCAAAACTATTGAGTTCCTCGATAGCTTTATTTTTATACAGTTCCATTTGCTTTATTGAATAATCAATACCACCGTTATCGTGAGCAAAACGGGTTATTGTATGAATATTTTCGGGAGAAAAATCTTTTTTATCAATCCACCTCAAAATTTCCTTTTTTTCTCCTTCGTCTGAATGATACAAAGAATAAATTAAGGGCAATGTCACTTTTCCATCTCGTAAATCGTTTCCAGTAGGTTTGCCAATTAAGGTGTTTTCCGAATAATCGAAAATGTCATCTTTTATCTGAAAACTAATTCCAAGGTATTCACCAAAATTTCTTAAGTGTTCCACTGACTTTTCATCTGCATTCACCGAAAGTGCACCTACTTCGCCACAAGAAGCGAATAATTGTGCCGTTTTTTTACGAATAATAGTAAAATAGTTTTTTTCCGATGTTTTAGAAATTTCAGTATTTACTAATTGCAACAATTCTCCATCAGTAAGTTGGCTACCAATATCGGAAACAGATTTTAAAATAGCCAAGTTATTTGTTTTAATAGCACAACTCAGAGATTTTGAAAACATATAATCGCCCGAAAAAACAGCTATCTTGTTATTCCACATCGCATTTATTGATGGCTTGCCACGACGCTCGAGTGTGTCGTCCACCACATCATCGTGTATTAAACTGGCAGTGTGCAAAAGTTCAAGCGAATGCGCCCCAAAAATAGTTTGTTTGTTTACCTCGCCACATATTTTTGCAGATAATATCGTTAATAATGGTCGCAACTGTTTACCCCTTTTAAGAAGCATATAATCATTGACCTCTAAAAGTAACTGATTATCTGTATCTATAGCTTCTCCAAATGTTTTTGCAAACAATTGCATCTCCATTTGTATTGGTTTTTTAATGTTGTCGATAAAACTCATGCGAAGTACTCTTTTTTTATAAGTCACAAAAGTAAACAATTTTGTTGTTTGTACTATACAATGTGTACATTTAGGTCTATATTTTAATTTCTTTTACGGTCATTATACTCATTAATTGTTTTCATCTGAAATGGTTTTATTTCCTTTATCTATTAAAAGATTTGGTTCTACCCTAATTTGTGTGGGTACAAATTTAGCCCACCGTAGAAAAAGA
>JACDZH010000243.1 GCA_013426815.1 Paludibacter sp. | reverse complement strand
AGGGTGGTTTTGACTGTGTGCTGGCCAATCCGCCATGGGAACGGATCAAACTCCAAGAGGAGGAGTTTTTCGCCACTCGTCATCCGGAGGTGGCCACGGCCAGGAATAAGGCCGAGCGCGGCCAGCGCATTATCTGGCTGGCCCAGGGAATGCTGGCCAGAAATCTCCACCCCGAGCTTCTCCATGACGACCGGAACTGTGAGGCCGAAAAGCGGTTGTATGAGGAATTTATCAGCGCCCGTCGCATCGCCGAAGCCGCCAGCATCTTTGCTCATGTCAAGGGCGAGGATGGCGGTCGCTATCCGCTTACAGGGGTGGGGGATGTTAACACCTACGCCCTTTTTGCCGAAACCATCAGTCAACTCGTGGCGAAAGACGGGCGAGCTGGATTCATCGTGCCCACCGGCATTGCCACCGATGATTCCACCAAGGCCTATTTTGCCGATATTGCCCAGTCAGGACGCCTGGCCAGTCTCTTTGATTTTGAGAATAGGGCAGGTCTTTTCCCAGCAGTGGATAGCCGCATGAAATTCTGTCTGCTCACTCTGGGGGCAAGTGACGAGGCTCGGTTCAGCTTCTTTCTCACCGCCACCTCGCAGCTTGCCGATGAGCAGCGTGGTTTTTCGTTAAGCCCCGAGGACTTCCGCCGCATCAATCCCAATACCCGCACCTGCCCGGTGTTCCGCAGCCGCATGGATGCTGAGTTGACCCGTAAAATTTACAGCAGGGTGCCGGTGTTGATCCGGGATGGGGGCATGACGAGCCGGAAGAAAACCCCTGGGGCATCCGGTTCATGGCAATGTTTCATATGTCCAACGACAGTCATCTCTTTGCCACGGCCAATGCGGACGATTATCTTCCTCTCTACGAGGCCAAGATGATCCACCAGTTTGACCATCGCTGGGCCACTTACCAGCCAGGGGAGGACGGTAAGGAGTCGGCAGGCGATGTGTCCCTGGCCCACAAGCGGAACCCGGCCTTTGCGGTACGGCCCCGTTACTGGGTGGAGGCCCGTGAGGTCTATCTCCGCATTGCCCGGCTGCCCAAGGCTTTGCTCAAGGCCCTTGCCGATCGTGACGAGGAGATTGTTCCCCTGGCCCTTGCCCATCTCCTGTTCGGCCAATGGTTGCGTGGCCAGGGAATGGACACCGCCGGGGCGGCCATGGCCCGGCTCTTTCCGGCCTGGCAGGAATTCGCCGGACAATATCCCTTTGCCGCCGAAGTTGTTCCCACCGGGCTTGGCCTCTGCGGCAATAGCCCGGCAGGGATGCTCTTCCCCGGTCCCGGCTTTCTGCCCGCCGAGCCGCTTTCCCGCCTTGCCTTGGGCGAGCGAGTGAAAACCGCCTGGTTCGCGGCTAAACCATTGGCCGTCAAAGACCTGCTCGACTCCGCCGCTGCCTATCCCAACTGCATTGACACGGCCCCGCCCCTGGTTGATGCGGCTGCCGCCTGTGTCCATGCCGAAGCTCTGCTGGAAACCACCTCTCCCGGCTGGCTCATGGGATTTCGCAACATTTCTAATTCAACTAATGAAAGGACTTTCATAGGAACAGTAATTCCACGGGTACCAGTTGGTCATTCCATGCCGATATTTTTTGCGGATGTCTCTATTTGGCTTAGGGCTACTTTATTGGCTAATTTGCTGGCCTTGCCTTTTGATTTTATAGTCAGACAAAAATTGGGGGGGACGAATATGACCTTTGGTTATATAAAACAATTCCCTATCCTCCCCCCAGACGCCTATACCGAGGCCGACCTTGACTTCATCGTCCCCCGCGTCCTGGAACTGACCTACACCAGCCACGACCTGGCCCCTTGGGCCGAGGATCTGGGCCACACTGGCCCGCCCTTTGCCTTTGACCCGGAACGCCGCGCCCTGCTACGCGCCGAGCTGGATGCCTGCTACGCCCGCCTCTACGGTCTCACCCGCGACGAACTGCGCTATATCCTCGACCCCGCCGACATCATGGGCCCGGACTACCCTTCAGAAACCTTCCGTGTCCTTAAAAACAACGATCTCCGCGCATACGGCGAATACCGCACCCAGCAGTTGGTGCTTGCGGCGTGGGACCGGTTGGAGGGTTGAAATGGGTTATAACGACCATATAGAAGATCAAGAGTTTACTCGGATCGCACCGGATAAATTTGTCTGTGCGGATTGTGTGGAAGATTCGTTTCTGAAAGATGAGATCGAAAAGCATCTGGCCAAGCGCAAATGTGATTACTGCGGCAAGGGTGGGAGTGGCGATGTCGCCGCCCCGGTTTCGGCGATCATGGAGCCGATTGCCGCGACATTTTCCTACTATTTTGAATATCCCGACCATGCCGGTGTACCATATGATGGTGGGGGCTATGCCGTTGACCTCAACATCACAACGGAAGACGCATTGCGGCACCTTGGCCTGGAATGCCAGGAAGAACTTTTCGCTGATGTGTCTGGATCAATTGGCAATGACACTTTATGGGTCGAGGCAGCCGACGGTCTCTGGTTGGGAGAACATCAAAGCGAATTCCTTTCCTCTCAATGGGCGAAATTCGTCCAAACAGTGAAACACCAGAGCCGTTTCTTTTTCTCATCCTCACCCCCATCTGCACGGAAGATCACCACAAGCTATACTTTTCTCATGATGAGAGACTGGTTTCGCAAGGGGCCCCCATCTGCACGGAAGATCACCACAAGCTATACCCCATCCGAGATTTTAGCGCAAATTGGGAAGGCCGTGTCCAGCCAGGGCCTGGTTCGCACATGGCCAATGGGGACCCGGTTATTCCGTGCCCGTGAGAGAAAAACCAATGACACTTGGTCTCTCGATGATGCCACGCAACTGGGCCCGCCAAAAGACAATAAGGCGAGGACTCAACGCATGAGCCCGGCGGGTATCAGTTATTTTTATCTGGCCAAGGAACGGGAAACAGCGCTGGCTGAAGTAATCGGTAAGCCACCATGCCGGCTGGCCATAGGCCGTTTTTCCCTTCGCCGTAACCTGTGTCTGCTCGATTTAACTCAATTGCCATCGGTCTCCGTTTTTGACCACGAACATCGTTCTCAGCATGAGATCTGGAGTTTTCTGACCGAGTTCTCAAGGCTAATCAGCCAACCCGTAGAGAAGGATGGTCAAGAACACATCGAGTATGTTCCCACCCAGGTACTCTCTGAATATTTCGCCAAGATTTACAAAAAAATCGACGGCAATCCGCTTGACGGCATGGTTTACCATAGCGCGTTGCGGGAAACCGGGATCAATATTGTGTTGTTCCCACCGCAGCAAGACCAAAAAGGTTTCATGGGATTGGCGGAACTTATAGGCACTGAAGAAGTCACCTTTCAAAACTGGACAGATTTTTGCCGCAAAATCAAGCAAACATCTATGATCAAAACGAAGGCGCCATGAAACGAGACTGGGATACGATTCGGGAAATTCTGGCAAAGCTGGAAGTTATTGCCTTTGAAGAGGGTTACTTGCAGCTTTCGAGTTTCCCTAATGACCGAGCCGCTGAAATTTCCTACCATATGGAACTCTTGATGGAGGCAGGGTTGATTAAAGGTCGGATTGTAGAGGAATTCGGGAATGAGCCGCAACACTTCCTCGCTTATCGCCTTACCTGGCAGGGCCATGAGTTCCTTGATGCCATTCGCAGCGATACCGTTTGGCAGAAGACAAAAAAGAAATTTATAACTGGTGGCATTTCGATGACGTTTGATTTGGTAAAATCCGTGGCATCTGATATTGCCGCGTCTTGTCTGAAATCTGCATTGTCCATATGAAAAATAGGAAGTCGTTGGCAATTGACAACCAGCAGCCCTAAATTAGAGCATTCAGCTTTATTGTGTCGCGTGCATATATTTTGGAACCCTCCCATTATGGAAAACATGCTACTTTTGGTAATAGTGATCTTGCCAAAAAAATCGCATCTCATTTTTGCACGACTCAAGAGAAGATAAAGGTTGAGAAACGCTATCCCCAGGAAGTTCAAGCTTTTCTGTGCAAGATTGACAAGGCCTCCTGCGAGAATAGTTGGGATTATGTGCTGGAAAGCATGACACTTTTGTGTGAAACTGTGCTACAGCGGCAGCCAGTTTACAGCTGCTAGAGAGGGATGACTCGGGTTAACAATTGACTTTCTGTCGTAATGATTAACATGTTATGTTAATAAAAAACTTGAAAAAAACGATGAATGCGGATATTCTTTAAGACACGAAAGTTGCAAAAAATATGCTCAGG